>JAYTTC010000176.1:0-8360 GCA_043745255.1 Verrucomicrobiales bacterium | reverse complement strand
ATACCAACGAGGGCTCTTTACGATCGGAGCGAGGCTCGACAAGGGCGACACGAAAACACCCATTCGGCTCGTAAGCCTACGATCAGAGCATGGCTATTTGGTGAAGTTTTACGGCCTCACTGCGGAAACATTGCCGAGATCCCTACTGCGCCACTTCGGCCAAATCTACGACGTGAAAAAAGTTCGCAACAAGTATCCCGGTTTGATTGTGAAGGACTCGTACTGGCGTTGGCCTGAACGAGATCTTGCGGGCAATGCCATCGACCTTTCACCAAAGTCATCGGGATGAACTTCCGAGACTCCATGCGCTTTATCGCCGGGAGGTAGGTGTCAGACACACCTGCCGGGGTCGTATCGCTACGATCCCGGCGGAGCTTGCAGGGTGTGGAATCAAGAGGGGACCACCAAAACGATCGCGGCCGTACGATCAGAACGGAAGAAAGTTTCCCAGGATTACGATGACAGTCCGCTCAAAACCACGATCGAAATTCGAGAGCGTACCTAAACCTTCCGCGATCGTCGTAGCCCTACGACACGTTCGCGGCAATGTGAGAACAAAACCCGATGCCAACTCGAGATGTTGCCGATTTGCCTACGATCCCAAAAAAGTCATCCCTACGATGCCAATTCGGTCGGTAACACTTACTGGTGAGTGAGGTGACTGGCACACATTGGGCAGAGAGCCGTCAGATCATAGGTGCCGTCTGGAGTAGGCGGACGAATAAACCAACCGATGTCGCGTGCGTGGGCTGCAGCGGCTCGACACCATTCCCAACCCGGGTAATCGAACGTCAAGGTATCGGCGAAAAGCTCAGCGCCACATTCTGCACAGATAAACTTTAAGTTGATGAAGGCGTGGCACTGGTACTGGTCCTCGATATCAAGTTTCAGGACCCCGTCACCTACGGTCGCCTCAAGAAATTGACGGGTGAAAGTCATCGCAGAACGATTGAAATGCTCAACGGTAATTAGACCATCGGACCACCTTGCCCTGGTTCGGGCATATAGAAGCTCGGAGGGGGTGTGACAAATATCGGCACGTTCAGCAGACGTAAGTACCAAGGCGGTAGAACGGGCGGCTGAGGCAGCGTAGTCCTCAAATTGTTAATTCTTCACATCATTTCATTGATGTACCGGTCCAAGCCGTCTTTGCTGATACATCGATTGGGATTGTTCCGCTGCTCAAGTGCTTTTTTCAAAGCATCCTCAAACTTATTCAGAAGGTCTTTTCCTTTTTCAATGTTGTTTGGGTCGGTGAACAGCTTCTTCAAGTTGTCAGGATCGAAACCACGGAACGGATTTTGTGGCTCTAAACCGAATGGATCAAGGAAGTCGATCGGGTCGTTGTGAATAAAACTGTATAGATTCAATCCACCCGGTTCCTCAATCGGATCCCTATTTGGCGACCTCTTTCGGCACTTTTAAGCTACTCAGCACCGTCACTCGTACACCATCCCCCAGTTTTGAATACCAGATCGATACTCCGGAAAACTTAGCGGGAATCACCCACTGCTGCTGTTGTTCGGACGTTGTCCCTGCTTTGCTCGGAGTGCCAAACGCGAGCTTAAGGAACTGATCTAATGCTTCGAATTTGACATCGCCGCTCCGGATGACCGTCCCAAAGTGATCTCGCTCGTAGATCCATCGCCCACCTAAGCCAACTGCTTTCTCGTGAATTCCCGCGTTGCCGCCGTACCTCCTGATTTCGGCCACCAAAAATTCATCTAACTCACCCGACATGCGATGCGTCGAGCAGCTTGATGAAAGCCAAGCGAGGCTAACCAAAAACATGAGGCATATCCTCTTCATATAATTCTCTACTTTCCGAATATTTTGTCTACGACCTTCTTCGCATTTCTCTCGCAGTCATCATCTGGGTCGGCCTGGCAAATGCATTGGATCATAGCATCGGTATCGTACTTCTTACCGGCGTCGTATACACACGTGCAAATTGCATTAAGAGAGGAAGGAACCTTGCAGGGATCTGCCGGGCACTTACCGTTTTTATAATCGTCGGCGGCTTTCTTAATGTCCTTCACCATCTTCTTGATGGTGTCAAAATCGGTTAGCCCCAATGGATCAATTCCAACAATAGGATTGTTCAGGACGAAGAGGAATGGATTCGACAACTCGGTAAGCGTAGATTCCCCCATGCTTCGCCTGGTGAGCGCGGCGAATCCTTTTTCACCGAGCGGATCCCTATTTGGCCAACGTTGGAGATTGGGGTCATAGAAGCGGTAGAGATAGTAAATGAGCCCGCTGTTGGCATGGGCCTCTTTGGAGGAGAACCGATAGGTGTTTACTTCGGCCAAGTCCCCTGAAGCCCCCAGCACATTACCGAAGGGGTCATAGATGTACTTTGCCGCAACACGCTGGCTGGCGTCCTGTAGCAGGGTGATGTTTCCATTCCCGTCGGCGTGGTAATACGCGTGCGTCCCTGTTGACAAATCCGTCCGCGCCAGCATCCCTCCAATTCCTCCAGCCCCTTGAAAGCTCCCACTCAAATCCTTGCCCCGGGTGTAGCTCACTAAGGAGATATTCTGCGCATTCCGCTCCTGTATTATTAGATTTCCGTCATAGATGTAACGACATTCATTAGTCTGCACCCAGGTGGATGACCACGTGTACTCTCGTCGAACCCTCAGCCGTAGTTTGCCATCGTAGACGAAGTCACTCCGCCACTTGTTGGTCTCATACACCTGAGTCAGTTGGTCTTCCGCGTTGTAGAGAAGCACGCGCTTTCCATCCCCGATCAAATCGCCGTTCTGATTGTAACTAAAGCTCGGCGCGGTGGGCAGGGTCACCGTAAGCGTGTGAGTGGCTGTCCGGCCAGTGCCGACGGAGTCCGTCGCAGTGGCAATGAATGTATTGTTCGCATTAGGTATGGAGATCCCTGCCCGCGCGTACGTCCCATCAGCATAGACCACCGCCGCCACCGGGGGAGTGTTCGCATTGTCTTTCACAGTCACAGAGGCCGGCGATCCAACGGTAAGCCCAGCCACGGTCAACGTGCCACTTCGGCTGCCCGTCGTAAGCTGGTTCAGATTGTTCACCCCGAGTGACTGGGTGAGGAAGTTTGCAGTAGTGTTGTCGCCATTCGTGCGGGTTGTAAGGTTACCAGCCTGATCGTAAACGTAACCGAGCTGCTCACCCAGTCGCTTCACTGATCCTCCCGATTCTTTCCCAACAGCGGTCTTCAGCTCTCCGATAGCATCGTACGTGTAGTCCACGAAATCTCCTCCAGTCCGCGTCTGTTTGGTCCGTCGATTCCCTACATCAACCACGTAATCATGCGCGTTGATCAGGGATGCTGTGGAGTTTCTTAAACGCGTGGAGATCCACCGCCCGGTCGTGTCAGGTGAATGACGTCGCACCCTGGATACTCGAGCGTGTGTTGGCCGACCGAGAGGGGTTTAATGATCACCCAGTAACCATCCATGACGCATGGCTGCGGGCTTCCGATGGTGGGGAAACCAGCGCAAGGATCACCGAGGGATGTATTGTAACTGTAATCGATCACCGAATTGAAGAGCTTCGATGTCGCGCGGTAGGCACCCAGGTTCGTGAGTGGTTTTCCGTCCACCACCAGTGCTCCGTCCACGGGTGGCTTGCCGTCGAAGAACGGTGCCAAACCTGCCTTAAGGAAGTCCTCCATGGATTGCCCCGGCGCGGGCTTGAAGGTGGGGTCCGGACACGGGAATTCGTTCCACGCGAACGTCAATGGAGCGAAAAGGAACTTCCCCTCAGGCAGAATGCAGCTGCGATCATTGCAGCCTGGTTGGAGGAACCACACTGGGCCAGATTGGTTGAGACTGAAGGACCGGCCGTCATCGAAAAAGCTCAGAGAAGTTGGGATGGGGAGCGTCCATTTGCTAAAGGCCTCGACCCACTCGCTGAGATTTCTTCGCGCGACGCGAGCTTGTGGGGGCAGGATGGGCGAGTTGTCTCGACTCGAATCCTTGCATTCGTCCGCATGGTGATGGTCGTCGCCCTTGGATATCGCGGACGACGATACCAGGACCATGCTAACGATCAAGCTCACGCCGATCGCGGTCGCTTTGAGCGGGTGAGTGATGGGAACCTTGATTTCGGATTGCTGGTGTTGGTGTGTTTTCATCATTTGATTTGAGTGAATGGTTTACTGACTACACTCATTACTCGGTTCAAAAGATCAAATCTTTCAGGCTATTTGAAAGGAACGGGAGAACATTTTCTGAAAGATTTAGCCGAGCTGAACGAGTTACTAGGTAAGCACAGTAAGGGTTTGTCTCGGTTGAAAATCTCAACGACCCGATTCTGGCTAATGATCACTACTCTATGAAGACACCGTATCTCCTAGCGCTTTGGTTGGGTTTGAGTCAGTGGCAGGGCCTCTCAGCAGGGACGGAGCGGATCGCAGCGGCCACGGCACCGCCCGCCACCAGCGAGAACCCAGTCTGGACCCGTTTGCTCCAAAAGGCAGCATCCCTCTCGACGGCGGATTGGATCACTTCCGGGAGCTGCCCGTGTCCGGTGCCGAGTGCCGCCAACGACGGACCGCCTGCCCCTGGCTCAGGCACGAAGCCGCAGCCCTTGCCTCCACTCGATCCTGGAACCACAGAGCTCAAGTTCGGTGAATTTTTTACAAGTCCGATCGGACCTCGCGGCCTGGAGTTGACGAAAAAGCTGCGCGGACTGAAGGGGAAACGAGTGCGTTTGCTGGGTTATATGGTCCGCGAGGAGCAAGTCACGATCGGCCGACTGTTGCTGACGCCGTTCCCGGTTCAGCTCCACTCGCACGACTGTGCGCTAGCCGATGATTTGCCCCCCAGCACTGTACATGTCGTGGTGCCGCAGGCCGGAAACCGGTCCCTGCCGTACACCCCCAAACTCCTCTTACTAACCGGAATACTCAACCTCGGAGCCCAGGTAGAACCAGACGGACGGACTTCTCTAGTACGTCTGATCATCGACGAAACGGACACCGCTCGGAACGCCTCGGAAACCGTTACAAAGAACAACCCACGAGATCTCATCAACCAACCCACATCACCATGAAAGCAACTCCTTCATTCACCTCAACCTGCATGGGCATCGCCAGCCTGGCTGCCCTCCTGGCCATCGCGCCATCGGCGCTGGCCGCCGCGGCACGTGTGACCCGGCTTACGCCACCAAGCAACTTGTTCGCAAACGGGAATCCGAATCTCCCCATGATCTCTCGGTTCTTGCCGGGACAACGATTCGACCTTCAGGCCACCATCGCTCCGGATTTGGGCCAGACGGTCACAAGTGTGCAGTTTCTGGTCGACGGAGCACTGGTGCCGGGCACCACTCCCCTCATTCGGGCCACCGTGACGACTGCGGTAACCAACAGCGCCGTGGCCTCCGTTCGCGCCTATGCCAATACCTCGGCAGGGATTCACAACCTTCAGGTCAAGGCCGAGCTGAGTGATGGTCAAACCGTCTCCGCTCAGGGCAACTTTGAGATTGTGCCGATGAGTCCAACCAGCTGGGGAGCCAAACACGTGATCGTGCTAATCGGTGATGGCATGGGCATCGCCCATAGAACCGCAGCCCGGATCATGGGATCGGGGGTGAGCCTCGGGAAGGCAAAAACGCCTTTAGCCATGGACCAGTTGCCGTTCACCGGACTAGTCATCACTCATTCCCTCAACTCGATTGTCACCGACTCCTCGCCCGGAGCCTCGTGTTATGCCACGGGGAACAAGGCAAACAATAACCAGCATGGAGTCTTCCCCGACGATACTACGGAGAGTTTCGACAACCCTCGAATCGAATCCATCGGCGAATTTCTGCATCGAACCGAGGGACGTTCCCTGGGTATTGTGACAACCACGGATCTTTTCGACTCCACGCCAGGAGCCTTCGGGTCGCATACCCAGGCCCGCACCGCCGGAACGGGGATCATCGATCAGTACTATGACGAGCGCCAAGCGAACGGACTCGCGGTTCTCCTCGGCGGAGGTCGCAAGTGGTTTCTGCCGGCCAGTACCGCTGGCTCCGGCCGTACTATCGCCACCGACTACACTTTACCGCCAGAGCTCGCCTCAGCGTGGGGCGTCCCAACCGGTGCGCTGGATCCCGAACGCGATCTCTTGACGGAGTTCATCAACGACGGCTTCGCCTACGCGCCCGATGCGACCGCCATGAAAGCCATCCCAACCGGAACCAAGAAACTCCTCGGTCTCTTCAATCTCTCCAACATGAATGTCGCTAAAGACAAAATTGATCGACGTCGCGCTCCGGAAATTTTGGGAGTAGTGGATGCCTATGGGTTTCCAGACCAGCCAATGCTGGATGAGATGACAGACAAGGCGCTGGAGGTCCTCAGCCAGAATCCCAAAGGGTTCGTCGCCATGATCGAAGGCGGCTCGATTGACAAGATGGCCCACCTGATGGACTCCGAGCGTTGGATTCTCGACACCCTAGAGTTTGATCGCGCAATCGAACGTTGCCGTCAGTTCGCCATGACCCATCCAGACACCCTGGTCGTCGTCACGGCCGATCACGAATGCGCAGGCGCGAACATCATCGGAGCATCGCGAGTCAGTCACGCGGACTTGGTGGTCAGGGCAGCTTCTGGCGGGGGCACCAATCAACTGAGGAACGGAGTGGTCGGCACCCTCGAACAGGCGGGGTTTCCGCGCTACTCCATCTCGAAAGATGGTTATCCCGTAACCACCGACATCGATAACCGCATGTTGATCGGCTACGCTTGCAATGCGGATCGCTATGAGGACTGGATCACGAATCCGTTACCCATGCAGCATGCGTCGCATGGCATCCTAACAACGCCCCCGTTGCCGAACCATCCGCAGAGCCTCACCCAACGCGACCAGGTCGGCAATCAGTTCATTCCGGGTCAAATTGCTGACGCGATTGCCACGCACACCGCATCCGATGTTCCGCTGTCGGCCATGGGCCGCAACGCTGCAATCTTTACTGGTGTGATGGACAACACCGATGTGTTCTTCAAGGTGATGCAAGTGGCCCTAGGCGATGCGCACATCCGTGAGGAGTTGGTGCAGAAGCTGGGCAACCCCGGGGCGATCACCTTTACTGGAACGGGAGCGGGCGGGGCCAGATTGGGGTTGGAAGGCAGCCCAGGGGGGACCTATGTGCTCCAGGGTTCACAAAACCTAATCCGCTGGGAGGACCTGCTGGTCAGCGACGATCTCAAGGCCACCGAAGCCTTTCTTGACACCGCAGCTCCGAACGAAGCCCAGAGATTCTATCGGCTCCAGTGGCGGTAAGGGCTCGGTTCTCTTGTCACAGGCGTCAACCGCGTGCAACTTAGCAGCGGTTGGCGTCGTTTGAGCTTCCACGCCCGAGCAGGGCGGCAGCCTCAGACATCCTGACCTCGTGCGGGAGCCCGGAGACAGGAGTGGAACGAAAGTGAGCCGGGGCGATGGCGATTTTCTGGCTTTCCAGCTTCCGGTGGCTCGGATTTCTATGGGGCCATGCCTCAGGTCCAATTGCCGATATTCCCGGCGGGATGTGTTGAGATCAACCGCGACCTCGCCTGTCGGACAGAAGACGAGAAGGTGGTTTACTTCAATGGTCACTTGCCCGTGTTCACGCACACCAAGACGGACTTGGCCAGCTTCCGACTCTTCACGAGCCAGTTGATTGTGCAAGGGAGCGCCACGCAGGGTCAAATCGCCAAAGCCTTTGGTGTCCCGCTGGTGGCCATCAAGCGGATGACCCAGCTCTTTCGCGACCGAGGCTCAGCCGGATTTTTCGTTCCCTCACCCCGACGGGAGGGATCCCAACTCAACGCTGAGAAGTTGGAACAAGCTCGATGCCTCATTGTCCAGGGGCACTCCTTGCGAGCGATCAGCGAAGAGACCGGAGTGTTGGTCGATACGTTGCGCAAAGCCATTCACTGGAAACCCTGTTCCTTGTGTTGGCGTTGCCCGCGTTGGTGAGATGTCCGTCGATGGAACAGGTCCGTTATCAATCCCCTGGAGAATGGGGCAAATTGCTGGGGCTAGACCGGCTGCCGGAAGTCAAGACGATGCGGGCCAAGATCGCACTCTTGTGCGGGGAGTCGGGCCAAGCGGCTCAATGGCAAAGCCAGTTGGCCAAGGAATGGATGAACGGCTCGGAGGTGGATGATCAAAGCCCTAGCCGGGCTGTATTACGCTGATGGTCATGTGCGCGTCTACCACGGAGGATTGACTCCGTTGCCGCGGCGTTACGTGGCGCGGCAAAAACTCTGCCTGCGTGGCACCACCGACTCTTGGGTCAATGGGCTGGGAGGAGAGCCCTTTTTCGTCATCACCCAGGTGGTTAATCCCGGACTCACCCCAAGCTGGATCTCACGCGGGTGGCGGCGGCAATGGGAGCTCGGTGGTCGC
>JAYTTC010000175.1:0-8364 GCA_043745255.1 Verrucomicrobiales bacterium | reverse complement strand
AGGGTAGAGCAACCGATAGGGACGATGGCGCAAGGGAGATCGACCCTGTCGCGACAGACACGCCCGAAGGTTTAGGAGGG
Source organism: Verrucomicrobiales bacterium (assembly GCA_043745255.1). Classification (GTDB taxonomy): domain Bacteria; phylum Verrucomicrobiota; class Verrucomicrobiia; order Limisphaerales; family UBA11320; genus UBA11320. Next base: position 8,284 of record JAYTTC010000175.1, on the reverse strand, counting down.
GTGGCGATCAAGTCCTTGAGAATCGCAGGATCCACTCGCACGAAACGCTCTCCGCGTCGCTTGAGATCCTCAAGATGAGCGATCGTGGCGTCCAGAAGCGTGGCATAATCCGAGTCGGGCATCGGCTGAATGTTAGGGAGTCCACCGATCCACGCACGAACAAACTGGAGCTCCGGGTTAGATCGAGTGTGATTCAAAGTGAGTGAGAATGGATTCTCGCAGATTCGAAGAAATGGGACGGGGATGGGCCGATACGGCCCACACTACAGAAGCAGGGCACCCCAGAGGGGGCACACGGAGTCCAAATAGAAAGGCCGAGCGGGGTAGATTTCTATTTTGGAGGATGAGTCATCTCCCAAGCGGACCCGTCTTTTTTGCGGCTCTTGCGCTTGATTGCGGCTAAACCCGGCCCTGCCCGTTTTCCCATCCGCTGTGGGAGGTGATCGAAGCCGCGTGAGCAGGGCAAGGCACCGGCGCGGAGTTTATGGTTTTCTCGTTCGCACCCCCTGCCTAGAGTCCCGACGCACTCATCTATTTTATGGCGACGATCGCGATTCTCGGCACGCTGGACACCAAGGGAGAAGAACATGCCTTCGTTGCCGATCTCATTCGACGACGCGGACATCAAACCCTAGTCATCGACGTGGGGACCCTGGCACCTCCGAAATTCCAACCCGATATCGCACGCGACGAAGTTCTGCATGCCGCGGGAAAGAGCCTCGCCGAGCTGACCGCCCGAAAAGACCGCGGCGAATCCGTGGCTGCCATGTCCGAGGCCGCCCCGATCCTGCTGAGTCGGTTGCTGTCGGAGAAAAAAATCGACGGGGTCATTTCCTTAGGCGGCGGTGGCGGCACGGCCATCGGCACCGCCGCGATGCGGGCCCTGCCCATCGGCTTTCCGAAGGTCATGGTCAGCACCCTTGCGGGAGGGAACGTCGCCCCCTATGTGGGGTCAAAGGACATCGTCATGTTCCCAAGCATTGTCGATGTCGCGGGCATCAATCGAATCTCTCGGGCGATTCTGAGCCGCGCTGCGGGAGCCATTTGCGGCATGGTGGAGACCGAGATCTCCGTTGGAGAGGACAAGCCGATCATCGCAGCCAGCCAGTTTGGAAACACTACCCCCTGCGTCGACCAAGCCCGCAAGAGGCTGGAAGCCGCAGGATATGAGGTGTTGGTGTTTCACTCCACGGGAGTGGGGGGACGCACTATGGAGTCGCTCATCGAGTCTGGCATGGTTGCCGGAGTCCTCGACATTACCACGACCGAATGGGCGGATGAGCTGGTCGGCGGAATTCTGGGAGCGGGCCCCACGCGACTGGAAGCAGCAGCTCGGCGGGGCGTCCCCGCTATCGTGACGCCGGGGTGTCTGGACATGGTGAACTTTGGAACGTCCGAAACCATCCCCACCCAGTTTCAAGGCCGAAATTTCTATCTTCACAATCCTCAAGTAACACTCATGCGGACCACTCCAGAAGAAGCAGCCCGGCTGGGACGCATCGTAGCCGAGAAACTGAACCTGTCCATCGGACCGGTCGCGGTGCTCTTGCCTTTACGAGGCATCAGCCTCATCAGTGCCCCGGGGCAGAAATTCCACGACCCCGCAGCGGACAGCGCCCTCTTCGCCTCACTCAAGGATACGTTGCGAAAGGACATCCCGGTGATCGAAGTGGACGCGGGGATCAACGATCCGATCTTTTCCGATACCTGCGTCGAAACGCTTCTTAATCTGATGAAGCGCTGAATTTCCTGAAACTTTTTATCGCCCGTTCCGTCCAACACCTGCAATTCTGCACCATGAACAACACGCTCTCCACTCTCCGTCGGCTCTCCGTGCTCATCGCGCTGGCGGGATTGTCTTTTTCGGCCTCCGCTGCGGACAAAAAGATCCTGCTCATCGCCGGAAGTCGCAGCCACGGTGCTGGTGAACATGAATTCCGCGCCGGATGCCTGCTGCTTCAAACCGCTCTAAACCAGATACCGGGCATTACGTCGGAAGTGGTGAGCAATGGCTGGCCCGCCAGCGACACCGCATTCAACGGCGTGGATTCCATTCTCATCTACTCAGACGGAGGGGACGCCCATCCCGCTATCAAGCCCGAAAGGCTGAAAGTATTGCGAGGTCTGATGGAGAAGGGCGTCGGTCTGGGCTGCGCTCACTACGGTGTGGAAGTCCCCAAAGGAGAGCCTGGGGACGCACTGCTGGCGTGGATTGGTGGCTATTTTGAAATGTTCTGGTCAGTCAATCCACACTGGGTGGCCGACTTCCAAACGCTTCCCAAGCACCCCATCACTCGCGGTGTAAAACCGTTCAAGATAAATGATGAGTGGTACTATCATATGCGGTTTCCCCAGGGCATGAAGGACGTCATCCCCATCCTGACCGCTCTTCCTTCCAAGGAGACCCTCAACGGCCCGGACGGCCCACACAGCGGCAACCCAGCGGTACGCGAGGCCATTGCCAAGGGAGAGCCCCAGCACCTCATGTGGTGCATCAAGCGCCCCGATGGAGGACGCGGGTTTGGATTTACCGGAGGCCACTTCCACAAAAACTGGGAGGATGAGAATTTCCGAAAGCTGGTGCTGAACGCGATTCTATGGAGCGCGAAAGTGAAGGTTCCGAAAGAGGGAGTGCAGAGCGCTTTTACTGCGGAGCAGTTCAAAGCAAACCAGGATCCGAAGACGAGCAATTAAGCCGTCCGCCTATTGAACGGCCGCTTCGCGAGTTCTCTGAAAAGCCGCCAGGCCCACTCTCTGCCAGACCTCCATCCGTGAAGGAAGGCCGAGAGAGATGATGTATTCGAGATCCACGTAGTCCTTGAACCCATCGGGTTTTCCCTCGCTGTAGGCGTGATCCAGTGCGTTGGCGATATGAACGGCGGTCAGTGCCGAGAAGCTGCTCGAGGGGCCCTCCATCGGCTCATTGTGGAAGGCCACTGCCTCGACAAGTGCTTCCGGCAAACCCCACAAACCCAAAAGATACGCGGCAACCATCGCGTGGGTGCAGCCAAAAATCTCACGCTCCGCCTGGTGCATGGAAATCCTCCCGCGCTGCGACGCCGCAGTGGCCTCACGGCACAGAGAGGAAAGGTTGGACACCAAAACCATTTTCCCCAAATCGTGAAGCAACCCGGCCAAGAATGCCTCCTCGCACAGTTCGGGGGGTTGCTTCTCCTCCACCGCGATCGCTCTCGCAAGCACGCCCGTGCGCCAACAGTGCTCCCAGATTGCGGTTGGGGAATAGTCGCGAACCCTCACTCCATCAAACCGTGAATAGACCGGGACGGTCAGAACAAGCGCTTTGATGATCTGCAAACCCACGTAGTTGACGGCCTCTCCCAGCGAATTTATTTTTCGAGACAACCCGAAAAAACTGGAGTTCACCAACTTGAGAATCTTCGCCGTCACTGCAGGATCCTTACTCACGATGCTCTCCACCCGGTCCATGGACGCGTTCACCGACTGCAGCTCCTTTGCGAGTTCCAGATAGAGGGTTGGCACCGTCGGGAGCAGGCTGCACTGCGCCACCAACCGCTTCAGCACATCGTTGCCGAGCAGATCTCGAAGCGCACACAACCGACGGATCGTCTGTCGCAGCTCATCGATATTCAGCGGTTTGGAAAAACATTGATGCGTCGGAAGCGCGAGACGGATGACATCGTCGCGATCCACATCTCCGGAGAGGATAAATCGCATCGTCTGCGGCTGCACCTCCTGAACCTTCTCGAGAAGCTCGGCTCCATCCATCTCCGGCATCCGCAAATCCGCCACCACTACGTCGAACCGGGACTTCTTGAGCTGCTCGAGTGCATCACGCCCACTGCTGGCGCAGACCACCGACCAGTTTGGCTCCGAGATGCGCAACGACTCCTGCAGGGTCTGCAGAAGCTCAAGTTCGTTGTCCACGAACAAAATCTGTTTCTTGGTCATGACAGAAATGAGATCGCGGGTTCAGGACGAAGGGGCAGCCGAACAGGAGCCGGCTGCTCTACGGGGAAACCCGCAGGGCAGGATCGGAACATCCTTGTTCGCGTCCATGAATCCATTCCTAAGACATTCCATCGTAAGAATTCACGAAGTTCTTAAATTAAATGCAAAGAAATCCATCCCCCCTTCTTTTGAGCCTCCACCCACACACAGCGTTCACATCAGCTGCATCTGTAGAGCCCTTGCGCCCTGATCGTCCGATACGGCCCACGCTACAGAACTGCAGCTGGCTGACACGAAGGGGGAGAGGAGAAGTTCAGAGGATCCGTCTTTTTTGCGGCTCTTGCGCTTTTTCGCGGCTAAACCCGGCCCTGCCCTTCCTCGTTTCCCGGCCGGATACATTTGTCGCTCTTTTCTGGGCTGCTGAAGTTGGCGGCGCTCTCACGAGACGCCGCCACCCATTCAGGCTTTCGCCAAGGATCCACATCTCACCCAATTTTATGGCACCCGTGCGCCGTATCGGTGCATCGGGACGTTGACGAAACGAGCGACGCGATGAGGCAGCTGGCGCGTGTCAGGACGAACGCCCATGCCAGCGAAGCAATCGCAGGGAGTTGCCGATCACCAGCACATCCGAGAGTCCCATCGCAGCGGCACAAAGCATCGGGTTCATGAATCCGAGCGCGGCAAAGGACACCGCCGCCGCATTGTAAAAAAAGGCCCAGAAGAGGTTCTGTCGGATGGTCGCCAAAGCCGCACGCGCAAGTCCGAGACTTTCAGGAACCGCGCGTAGATCGGCTCTGAGGAGAACCAGGTCGGCCGACTCTCGAGCCACGTCGCTTGCCTGAGTCACCGCAATCCCCAAATCAGCCTGAGCCAAAGCGGGGGCATCATTGATGCCGTCGCCCACGAACGCCACTCGATGTCCTTGCGCCTGGAGCTCCCTTAAAATCCCCGCCTTTTGGTCGGGCTTCACTTCCGCAAAAATTTCCTCCGGCCTCAAACCCAGCTCGATTCCTATGGAAAGCGCCGCGCTCCGGAGATCTCCGGACACCACCCTCACTTTCTTTCCCTGCGCTTTAAGTTGATCCAAAACCTCTCGAGCTTCGCTTCGGATGCGGTCCCGAACCGCCACCAGCCCTACCGTCTCCCCGGCCAGAGAGAGTGCAAGAATCGTGGCTCCCTCTGTCAACCAGCGATCGCGCCAGGCGCGCTCGGGCTCAGGGCGCTCCGTCGAATTCATCACCCACTCCATCGACCCGAGGCGGACTTCAGAGCCCACGCTCCACGGCAGGATTTCCAAGGCCAGCCTGGCCTGCACTCCAGAACCTCGAACCTCCGACCATTCCTGGAGCAGGGTCGACGCGTCTGTGATCGCCGCCAGCGCCTTGCTCAAAGGATGTCGGGACGGACGGGCGAGGCTCGCTGCAATAGATCTCAGAGGTTCGCTCGCCGCGCGGACCTTCCCTCCGGACACTTCGACAAACTCAAGCACTGCGGGATGCCCCTCGGTCAACGTTCCGGTCTTGTCGAAGAGCACGGTGGTGATCTCGCCCGCTTTTTCCAAAGCGACCCCATCGCGCAACAGAATGCCCCGCCGTGCAGCGGCATTGGCCGCCGCCATGATCGCGGCAGGGGTGGCCAATCCCATAGCGCAGGGACACGCGATGATCAGCACTGCCGTGGCACTGATCACTGCGTTCGCCCAGGGATCTGGCGCGAGCGTGCTCGTCCACAGCCATCGACCGAGACTCTCGTGCAACGCCTGCATGGATCCGAAGAAAAAGCCCCAAACCAGGAAGGTCAGCAACGAAAGGCCGATAACGGTGGGAACAAAAATCTGACTCACCTGATCCGCCAGCCGTTGGATCCGAGCTCGGCTGGTTTGGGCGCGTCGCACCGCGCTGATGATTTGCGCGAGGCTGGTTGCTTCGCCGGTTGCAGAAACCTGAAAAACGATTTGCCCATCGATGTTCATGGTCCCTGCGAACACTTCGGCACGGGTCGTTTTTTTGACCGGATTCGACTCTCCGGTCAGCATCGCCTCATCGACATTCGACTCTCCCTCGATCACCAGACCGTCGGTCGGCACCCGATCTCCGGGATGCAACACCACACTGTCACCCACTCGAAGTTGGTCGATTGGAACGGCCTCCTCGCGCCCATCGGCTCCGCGTCGATGGGCGTACGATGGGGCGAGACGCATCAGGGCTTTCAAGGAACTCGCCGCCTCAGCACCCACCCTCGCCTCTAGCCAGTGGCCGGCGCTAATGAATGTCAGGATGGCCGCCGCCTCCATAAAATAGAGGTGGCCATTCAGACCGCTGGCCCACCCGAAAATGCTAAAGCTGTAGGCTGCCAGCGCTCCCAGGCTCACCAGGACATCCATTCCGAACACACCGACCTTCATCTGCTCCCAGGCACCGCGGGCAAATCGATAACCGCATCCGACCATGGCGATGGTGGAGAGATGGACGCTGACTATTCGGAACGTAGGACTGCTGTGTGCGTGAAAAGCCCATTCCCCAACCATCAGCGGAATCGTGCAAACAGCTCCGAGAATCACGTTGAAGCGCCAACCCGACACCGGCGACCAAGCGGAAAGTGCTGGCGCCACACAGGCGGACGTCGCCTCCGAAGTCGGATAACCTGCACCCCTCACCGCTTGAACCACCGCGCCAGGATCAAGCTGTGCCTCTGCGGCCCACCAAACCGTGAGTCGACCGGCCTCTGCGCGAGCTTCCGCTGCGGAGACCCCCGAGACGGTCCGTGCCGCATCGCTCACTCGCCGCGCACAATTCCCACACGTCATCCCCTCAACCATAAATTGAGATTGGCGCTCCGCCACGGCTGGAAGGGAATTGGACGGAGTAGAAGACCGGACTTGGGGCTTCCAGCTGCCGGCGGGTCTGAACTCAATTTTTGGAGAATCGGCCACGGCGCAGTATGCAGTCGGCCATGGGCATGGCAACCGGGGAACTCTACTGAGCTAGCAGGCCGAGACCCAGAAAATCCCAGAACCCATCGGCAGCCCCGGCGCACACCTTGCGGACCGACGTTCAAACTGCAACGGCCGGCTAGAGAGTCTTTACCCGAGACCAAAGAGCGCGGAGATCGTCATCCTTCATTGCCATCCCCTTGATCTCTGCGACATCTTCCGCAGCCTCCATCGCGCGATGAAGCCAATCCCAGGCATCGTCCAGCTTGCCCAACTGAGCGGAGTAGCAAGCCAGATTGTACGGAATGATGCTGATGGCGGGAAACTTGTCGAACGCCGGAAGCAGTGCATCCCAAGCCTGCTGCAGCCCGCCGCTGGGAGCGCGACGAAGGGCGTAGGATCGCTGAATCCAACCTGCAGGGTCGAGCGGCGTATGAACCATCATCAGATTGGCGGCAGAAAACGCGGTCGCCCAGTCTCGAAGCGCAGCGGCCACCTGCCACCGTGCGGAGAGAACATGGGGATGATGCCTGAAGACGGCTGACACTCGGTCCAATTCGACCAGTGCTTCCATCGGATTGCCGAGCTCAAGCCATCCCTCCACAGCCAGCAAATGATGTGAATCCGGCCCAACCAGTGTCACGGTCTCCATAGGCTAGAATCAAGGCCCCAAATGGGGCCCTTGGCTAAGATCGGTATCGGATACTCAAGATGCCGACGGCGCAGGTGCTTCACTGCTGGCGTCCGACTCGGCCACCGGGGCCGACGTCGCGATCAACGAGGACGTGGTGGCCTCACCCGCGAGAGGACTGTCCGCTTCCCCAGGCGTGGGCATGTCAGGAACCGCAGCAGGAGCAGCAGGAGCGGTCGGAGCAGCCGTCTTCACTGGACGCGCAACGGGTTTCTTCGCGGTTTCCATCACCCCGTTCGCGAACTCGATCACATGGCCCTGATGAATCAGCCAGTGCAGATCAGAGATGAAGGCCTGCAGTTCAGGAGAGATGACTACTTTCTCAACCACGGGCACTGCCGCGGGAGCGGCGTCACCGGCCGCAGCGGGAGCTGCCACGGGAGCCGGGGCTGCGGGAGGAATCCCGCCCGGCACCAGGGCCTCAAACAACTGACGACGGGTGCAACCCACCGTGGCGTTGATGAAGTTGACGATTTTCCGAACCCCATCGCTGACCACATTGGTTTCGAAATCAAGGAAATGAGGCCGAGCCACGGCCACGTGAGTGACGGTCTTGTTGACCTTGAAGAATTGCAGACCCCTCGAGGCAAACTGCTGGCTGAGGAGCGTGGCAATCTGGAGCGGGAATCGACGCTGCGAGTCGTAAGAGGAGCGAATCAATCGCTGGAGAGCTTGGTTGCGGAGACCGCGCACCGCCTCGTGCGAGAGAGTCACCGTCACCACCGGAC
>JAYTTC010000174.1:0-8378 GCA_043745255.1 Verrucomicrobiales bacterium | reverse complement strand
ATCGTCAGAGCCAGTGGGAATCGCATATGTCCTTAGTGGGCAGCAAAGAAACCGTTGGAATCGGTTGAACCTGAAACGGGCAGACGAACCGGGTGGGTCTCACCCGCTTTGCCAAGACCGGGCAGCAAAAAGGTGGCTGGCGAGACACTCTTACTCCCCGAAAAGCCGCCGCAGCCATTGAGAAGGAACGTCAGAGCGAGCAGCGCGGTTCCGAGGAAAAGCTGTTTGTTCCGTTTCACGGCGGCACTATAGGTTGGAACGTAGTCATGGCAACTCTGAACTCAACCCGATCCAGGAAGCTTTTAGGGGCGGCTCTTTCGCTCCTGTCAACCCTCTGTCTCTGTCTCGCCTTGAGTGCTGGGGCGGCTCTCAAGGAAGCGGAGCTTCGATACCAAGTGGCCCGCCGCGCCTGGGAAACCAACTCCTTGAACCTGGAGACCTCCTGGAAGTTTGCTGAGGCCTGCTTCGACCGAGGCGAGCACGCCACCAGCAATAAGGAGCGGGCCGCTCTGGCGGAGCAGGGAATCGCCGCCGCACGCGAGGTGGTTCGTCGGAGCTCGAACTCGGTTCCCGGCCGGTTCTTCCTCGCCCTCAATCTGGGCCAGCTCGCCCGCACTCGAACCTTCTCCGCCCTCGGACTGGTTTCCGAGATGGAACAGCACTTCCTGGTCGCGGTGGCGATCGATCCCGGGTTTCACAATGCCGCCCCCGAACGATCTCTCGGAATGCTCTATTGGAATGCTCCGGGTTGGCCAACCAGCATTGGGAGCCGAAACAAGGCCCGGACGCATCTTCAGAAAGCGGTTAGTCTGGCGCCCGAATACCCTGAAAATCTCCTCACGCTCCTCGAAGCGGAATGGAAATGGAGCGAACGAGCCAAAGTGATCGCGAGGCTCCCTGAACTCGACAGCCTCTTCGAAAAGGGCAAGGAGAGGTTCAAGGGCTCCGAATGGACGGAGAGTTGGACTGAGTGGCGCGGTCGATTGGAGAAGCTGCGAAAGGAAATTCAGCAGCACCCCGCTGGTTCAGCCCCGTCCCCGCTGCGTCGTTCACCTTAAGGAGCCGCTCAGCGTTTCGCGGTTTCGCTGGGGATAACCCAGCCGCCACCTCAGCCGTCACAACGGCCAGTTCTGTTTCGGCCTGCGCCTGTTCCAGCTCGCTTGCGCTACCGGCCTTGAATCGCGACTCCACCAAATCGAGTGCTTCCTTCCGCAAGTCCGCCGTGCGTTTCACTGAGGCCAATTCGGCTTCGGAGGCACGCAGCGCGAAGTAGTTTTGCGGCGGATGCGCGCAAATAAACCCGGAATGAATTTACCGTCGGCATTGGGAACTATGGCGCGGAGAACCAGGCTGCCTGTGGCAGGATTGACATGATTGTCGAACGATTCGACGGCACCCTTGGCGGGGAAACCTTCCTCGTCACTCAGTCCCACCTCTACAGGAATGTGGCCGTCCTGGGTCAGTATCTTACCTTCGCGATTTAGCCGATTCAGCTTGAGCAGAGTCGTTTCATCGATATCGGTGTAGACGTAGACTGGATCCGTGGTAACGAGAGTGGTCAGCAAAGTATTCACTCCCGACACACCGCTCACGTAATTTCCCGTTGTAACCAGGGCTCGGCTGATTCGCCCTGCGATCGGTGCTTTTACCTCGGTGATCTCGTTCTGCTCCACCTTAGCGAGGGTGACCCCGGGTGGCGGGGGTTGCTGGCCCGCTCCTGCGGCGTGGCCTTTGTCCCCAAAGCCGATCAAAATCGACATCGCACCCGCGAGGAGATAGGCGATCACGCGCGTTGATTGAGCTTCGGTTTAGACGAGGGATCCGGCGCGGAGAAGTTTCATACGCTTCCGGGGCCAGACCGGCCTTGGATTTAAAGAAATGGTAAAAGCTCCCCTCTTTCACCCCCGCTTTCTCGCAAATGTCGTCGACGCTGACCGCGCCGTAGCTGCTGGTCCAGATTAGTTCCAGCGCGGCATCCAGCAGACGTTTTCGGGCATCAGAGGTTCGGGCCATGCGTTCGTGCGCATGCGAACGCTACGCCAAGTCCATGTTCCGTCGATACTCTCGTGTATCGGGACAGAGCTCTCAGCGTCCGGCGCGCGGGGCAAACTTATTATTCTTTACCGATCAGCCAACAATGAATGTGAAACCGCACTTAGCATCCTTAAGCTTTACTCCGTTGTTCCCGTCTGGTTCCATGGCGGAAGCCTCCAGCTTATGAAACATGTTGTTGCCTCCTTCGCGTTCCTTCTCACGCTCTCTTCATCCGTTCTAGCCGATAGTGTCGTGGTCTTTAACGAGATCATGTACCACCCCACTTCCGGCAGCGAAGCCTCTCTGGAATGGGTGGAACTGCACAATCAAAACGCCGTCGACGTAGATTTAACCGGCTGGTCGTTGAACGGAGGCATTCAATACGTCTTCCCCACCGGGACTCGGATTAGAGGCCGAGGTTACTTGGTGGTGGCTAGCAATCCCACCGCTCTCGCGGCTGCTGAGGGTCCAAGTGACGCGCTCGGACCCTTCAAGGGTCGGCTGGGAAACACGGGAGGGCGTTTGGAGTTGTGGGAGGGGAATAATCGAGTGATGGACTCGGTAAAGTATGGTGCCGACGCCAGCTGGCCGGTGGCTCCGGATGGCGCGGGCGTTTCCCTGGCAAAACGCGATCCGAATCTGGGCAGTGCTCTCGCGGAGAACTGGACCTCGAGCGGGGAGATCGGAGGCAGTCCGGGTCGCCGAAATTTTCCCGCGGCAGTTTTTGAGGCACCGGCTGGATTGGTCTCCTACTGGAATTTTGACGAAGCTTCCGGGGTGGCGATGGACCTTGCGGGCGGAAATCCGGGCAGTCTCAGTGTCGCGGTGACTCGCACAACCGGTCTGGTGGGGGCCGGCGCGGTTCAGTTTTCGGGCTCTCCCGGTGCGATCATCAGCCTCGGTCGCGGGACGACCAACAGTCTCTCTGCGGAGAGCGGGATCGCTCTCGAGGCGGTGCTGAAACCCGGCTGGAATGGCACGGAGCGCGCGACGATTTTCAGGAAGGAGCAGGACAATCGCGGCACGCTGGTTTCCTACTGGTCCTTCGATGAAGCCGATCGTGGAACCAACGCAGCGCTGGATGGGGTGGGTGGCAACGGAGGGGTCTTCAAAGGCACCGCCACTCGCACCAATGGCATCGTGGGGCAGGGCGGATTGTTTCTGCGGAACAACGGCACCGAGGGAGTGAACGTGGGGACGGGCGTCTCGGGTTCGTTCTCCTTCACCTCCGGGTTCACGGTGGCGGCTTGGATCCAGCCTCAGTGGGCGGGTGTCAGTAATACCTACGACGCGATTTTTTCGAAGGATGACGGTTCCAATAGGATCACCTTCACCTTTCAATATGACGCGGGCAACTCCGCTGGGCTGGTGGCTGTGCCGCCGGGTCCGGTGTTGGCTTTGGGTTTAAATATCGCAGGCGCCTACACCGAACTCGATATGCCCCTGGACGGGGCGCTGGGTCGACCCACACTCGATCAGCTTAAAGACGGAGGGTCTCATCTCGTGGCGGGCAGCTTCGATGCTGCATCGGGAGAGCTCGCTCTCTGGATCGATGGCACTCGACGCTACTCCGCTAACAAGCCAGGCGTGATTAAGAGTGGCGGCATCGTTCCTGCCTATATTGGAAATCGCAGCACCGTGGGCGGTCAGCCCTTCACCGGCGTGATCGACGATGTGGCGATCTGGTCCAGCGCTTTGACGTCCGAGCAAATGGCTCGGCTCGCGAGCAAAGTGGCGGCCACCGATTTGCTGCCGATCACCGGACCGGGAAATCGAGTGCAATTCGGATTTCGTCGGTCCGGCGACACCGACTTCACGGACCCAGTCGTGACGAGCACTCCCGTGCTCTACTTCGGGGCCAAGATTGGAGGATCGTATCGAGAGCTCGAGCTTCCATTGGACGGTCTCGAGGGTCGGCCCTCCCTCGCTTCACTGAAGGATGAGAGGCGGCACCACGTGGTTGCAGGGTATTCTTTGGCGACGCGGGCTCAGACGATTGCCATCGATGGTCAGATCCTTGCCAGCCAGGTCATGGATGGCCCATTGGACGTGGGCGGGATTGGCCAGGCTTTTATTGGAAACATTGGCCTCCCGGGTGCTGAGCCTTTCAAAGGGATTTTGGACGAGGTCGCGTTTTGGAGACGCGCCTTAACTGCGAGCGAGCTGGCGACGCACGCCCGTCAAGTGCGCGCTGGGCGCAATTACTTTGCCCCTTTGAATCTGGATCTTCCCACCGTCGCGATCAACGAGTTGTCTGCCGCATCCGCGACGCCTGCTTTCGTCGAGCTGGCCAATTACGGCGAGGCCTCGCTCGATGTCGGCGGACTGGTGATCGCTCGAGCATCCGGGGGTTCCTACACCCTGCCATCTCAGATTCTGGCACCCGGCGGTCTGGTCTCCATTCCTCAATCGATATCGGGAATTCGTCCCAACGCCGGGGATCTGATGGTGCTTTATGCGTCGGGTGGATCAGCCGTCCTCGATGCGGTTCGCGCGGGGGTGAGCGCACAGGCTCGTTTGTCGGCCGGCAGCAGCGCGGGGGAGTGGCGAGTTCCGAAAACGTCCACTCCCGGCGCTGGCAACACTTTCCAGCTGCACGATGAAGTGGTGATCAATGAGATCTTCTACCGTGCCCCTCCGACCTACTCCACCGCAACCGAGTACACCAACACCACTCTCGTGCCGATCGAGTCGATCTGGAGCTATGATCAGTCGGGCAACGATCTGGGCACTGAGTGGAAAAATACGAGCTACAACGATACGGCGTGGCCGACGGGCCCGGCGCTTTTCTTCAACGAGACCTCTGCGCTGCCTGCGACCAAGAACACCCCGCTCAACCGCGGGCCGATCACTCACTACTTTCGCACCCACTTCACTCTTCCAGTGGACCCTTCGCTGGTGACACTGAGTCTCCGAACCGTCGTGGATGACGGGGCCGTCGTCTATCTGAACGGCGTGGAGATTTATCGCGTGAACGTGAAGGCCGATCCGGTGACCTACACGAGTTTGGCGAGCACCACTGTTGCTAACGCAACATTTCAGGGGCCGTTCACCGTTCCCATTTCGAGCCTGGTGGAGGACGTGAATCTGCTGGCGGTGGAGCTGCACCAAGCTCCTGCGAACAGCGATGACGCCGTATTCGGTCTGGAGCTGAATGCCCGGATCCTCTCCCGTCCCTCGTCCCCCTTCGCTGCCAACTCCGAGCAGTGGGTTGAAGTGTTCAATCGCAGCAGCAATGTTGTCGACCTTGCCGGATGGAAGTTTGATAGCGGAATGAAATTCGTGTTTTCCAGCGGATCGACCCTCGCTCCGGGCGGATATCTGGTCATTGCCTCAGACCCGCTCGCGCTGCAGCAAAAATATCCCGCGCTCCATCCGCTTGGACCTTGGACTGGTAAGCTTTCTTCCACTGATCGTTTGGTTTTGAAAGATGCTGCGGGGAATCCGGCGGACGTCGTCCGTTACTATAATGGCGGTGAGTGGCCGGATGCGGCCAATGCCGGCGGATCCAGCCTGGAGCTCCGTGATCCTTTGGCCGACAACTCGAAAGCCGGTGCCTGGGCGGCGAGCGACGAGGGACGTAAATCGGTTTGGCAAACCATCACCTATCGAGGGACAGGATTTCAGCGCTTCACCACGCCGGGCGACGCCCAATACCAAGAGCTCGTCCTTGGCTTGCTCGATACCGGTGAGGTGCTGCTCGACGATATCATGGTGAAGGACTTGTCCGTCAGCCCAGGCACTTCCCTCATTCAGAACTCTGATTTCGAAGCCAGCATCGGAAAATGGCGAGTGATCGGGAATCATAAAGCGGAATGGACCACCGATCCGGATGATGCCTCAAACCACGTGATGCGCATGGTGGCCACCGGCATGACTGAGCACATGAACAATCACGCCGAGACCACTCTAAAAGATGGGACGAAATCCATAACCCTGAACGACGCCCACCAGTACGAGATTTCGTTGAGAGCGCGATGGATGTCCGGTTCTCCCCAGCTGAATAGCCGACTGTTCTTCAACCGAATGCCGAAGACCACGATCCTAGCGATGCCGGACAAGTGGGGAACTCCGGGCGCGGCAAATTCTCGTTTGGTGACCAATCTGGGACCTACTTTCGCGACATTGCGTCATGAGCCGGCGGTGCCCCCTGCCAACCAGCCGGTGCGGGTGAGCGTTTTCGCGCAAGATCCTCAGACCGTCGCCAGCTGCACGCTCTGGTGGAGCACCAATAGCATCGACTGGTCGAGCTCTGCCATGAGCTTGGGGAGTGATGAGCGGTATTTTGCATCGATTCCCGGCTATCCGACGGGTCGGACCGTTCAGTTCTACGTGGAAGCCGCCGATGCCCTCGGCGCAGTGTCTGCCTACCCGGCGGACGGGGCTAGCTCGCGTGCGCTCTATCAGGTGGACGATGGCCAGGGGATTCTCCCGCTGGCGCACAACATCCGGATTGTGATGACTGCAAAGGATACCAATCTTTTGCTTACGCGCACCAATCTGATGAGCAATGATCGCATCGGTTGCACAGTGATCTACGACGAGACCGAGGTTACCTACGATTGCGGAGTGCGATTGAAGGGAAGCGAGCATGGCCGTCCGCAGCCGGTTCGGATTGGATTCAATCTTCAGTTCCCGGCCGAGCATCTCTTTCGAGGTGAGCAATCCACCGTGGCGCTGGATCGCTCAGGCGGGGGCAATCGATTCGGCCAAGACGAGATCCTTATCAATCACATTGTGTATCGGGCGGGCGGCGTTCCTGCATTCCACAACGATCTGGTTCGCGAAATCGGGCCGCAGGGCCAGTTCACCGGATCGGCGATTCTGCAAATGTCCCGCTACAACCCGATCTTCCTCGACTCCCAGTACGACCATGGCGGCAACAATCCCGTGTTCGAAGTGGAGTATTACTACGGGCAAAGCGAGCAGATCCCTGCGGGAGCTGAGGGACTGAAGGTTCCCCAGGAGGCGGGCGTCACCGGCAATCAGCTCGGAGATTTGGGAGACGACAAAGAGAACTATCGGCTGGGCTACATCATCAAGAATGCCCGGGACAAGGACGACTTCGAGACCATGATCCCGTATGCGAAAATGTTTAGTCTCACCGGATCGAGTTTCATCACGGCAGCAGAGCAGAAACTTGACGTCGATGAGTGGCTCCGATGTTTCGCTTTGGGGCAACTCTGCGGTGCAGGCGATAACTATTCCGGTGACGGATCAGGTCACAACGTGCAGATCTTCGTGCGCCCCAGTGATGGAAAACTTGTGCATTTTTTGTGGGACATGGACTTCGCGTTCACGAGAGGCGCGACCGAATCGCTCGAGAGCAATGGTGATCTGGCCAAGCTGCTCGGGAGTCCGGCCTATCGCCATGCTTACTACGGTCATATCCAGGACATCGTTGAGACGACTTACAACACCAACTACATGGCGTACTGGACTGATCACTACGACAATTTCACACCTGGACAGGACTTCAGCGGCTTTCTTACCTATATCAAGGATCGATCGAACTATGCGCGAACGCAGCTGCCCAAGCAGGTGAGTTTCGGCATTACCAGCAACGGCGGACAGCCCTTCGTGACCAATTCGCCGCTGGCGTTGGTTGTCGGCCGGGCCTGGGTGGATGTGAAAGATATTCAAGTGGCGGGAGCGGTGGATACCAGCTCGCTCACCTGGACCACCTGGACCAACTTCGTTGCCACAGTGCCTCTGCTTCTGGGAAGCAATGTGGTAGTTTTGAACGCCTATCATCGCACTGGACGATTTCTTACCAACGCCACCATCACCATCATCAGCAGTTCGCCCAGTGGGGGAGTGGACACCGACGGAGACGGGATGCCGGACGCGTGGGAGAAGATCCATGACTTCAACGCGCTGGTGCCGGATGCGAGTGCTGACGCCGACCACGATGGGTTCACCAATCTTGAGGAGTATTTGGCGGGTACCGATCCACGCGAAGCAGGAAGTCGCCTGAGGATCGACTCGGTTCAACGGGACAGCAGCCAGACTCGAATTCTCTTCGCGGCGATCACCGGTCGCAGTTACAGCGTTCAATACCGTGAAGCCTTGGATGGGTCACCCTGGCAAACTCTGACCTCGGTCCCGGCTGGAATCGCAGATCAATCCGCCGTTGCGATTGACCCGTCGACCACCCGGCATCAGCGTTTCTATCGCCTGGTCACGCCTGCTCAATAGCGGTTTCCGTCTTCTGTGGTGTCGTCCGTATCGGACGATCGGGGCGGGGGGGGATGGGCCGATACGGCCCACGCTAGTGCGTCTGTGATGCAAATGAAACTAACAGGTGAAAGTCCTAGTCCGGCGAAGACGTATCGTCGGGTAGC
>JAYTTC010000173.1:0-8381 GCA_043745255.1 Verrucomicrobiales bacterium | reverse complement strand
CCCACTTCAGCGGCCGCGATGTCCCAACAGAAGTAGGTTCTCGGAACAGGTTCCCCCTCCGCGTACTCCGCTCCATCCGCGGTAAAAGCTCCTCCCAGGATCGGAAACGGGCAGGGCCGGGCTTAGCCGCGAAAAGGCGCAAGAGACGCAAAAAGGACGGAGCCTCTAAACTCTGCCCGCACCGTTCCAAAGCAGGGCTGTAGTTCTGTAACGTGGGCCGTATCGGCCCATCCCCGCCCGAATCGTCCGATACGGACGACACTACAGAAGAGGGAAACCGTGCGAAGGCACGCTAGCTGCAGTTCTGTAGTGTGGGCCGTATCGGCCCATCCCCGCCCGGATCGTCCGATACGAACGACACTACAGAAGATGGAAACCGTGCGAGGGCACTCTAGCTGCAGAAGAGGGGGACCGCGTGAGGGTGTGCGTCCTAGGGCGTGCCTTCAGCCCTCACGGGATTCTTGTTTTGATACCTCAGGCCTTGCCGACCGGCTGACATGGCGGCGCGCTGTTGGCGCTGGAGTCCAAAGGGCCAAACGCCATCCAAGCGCCTACCTTTGCTCGCAGCGTTCTGCGATCGGCGGGAGGAAGACCGGACGGATCGAATCGATGGTGGTAGTGGAGCGCTACAATTTCACTGAGCAATTCCGGTTGAGCCACCTGCGCGCGAATTCGCTCCAGCCAACGTTGAGGCGTTTCCTCGGGGTGTCGGCCTAGTCCCTGTCGCGTGAGGACCCGCTCCAAGAGGTAGAACTCGGAATCAGTTCCCAACAGACGCGGTCCCTCCAGCCCCTTCCGCTCGCCGGCAGCAGTACGACGTCGAGTGTTGATGAACACTCGAGCGATGAAAGCGAGGAGTATGGCGGAGAGAGAATAGACCAGATATCGGCTCATCTCGGATCGACCTGCTCTCCATTGAGAAAACTCGAACCAGAGGCGCGATCCGAAATCAGAGACGGGTTCCCAGAGAGGTGTGTCCTCGGATTCGATGCGGCCCCAGGCGGAGGGCGTGGTGTCGAAATCGATCCACGCGTTATCGCTCTTGGACCACACCAGACACCACGCATGGGCGTGCCGTTCGCGAACCACATAGCTGCCGACTCCCACAGCCTCCTGCACCGAGTAGCCCACCGCATAGCGCGCCGGAATCCCGGCTGCGCGAAGCGTCAGCACGGTGGCGGTGGCAAAAAACTCGCAGTGGCCCGCGTGCTGTTTCGTAAGAAAGTGCCCAAGGGGAGTGTAGTTGCGATCTGGCTTGTGAGGCGTGTCCAGGTAGGTCGAGTAACGAAAACGGGTGCGGTAAAACCAGTGAACGGCTCGCAAAGCCTCTTTAAGCGAGTCTTTGTATTTTTCCTTCAATTGGAGGTAGTCGGCGATCTCCTGGATCGGAGGCCGCTCCCGATCGGGTATCTGCAGGTCACGACCCGTATTCGGTCGGTCGGTGGTGGAGAGGAGTGCGTAGCGAGCACGGTAGGTGAGCAGGGAGGGTGCGTCTTCTGCGCGGACCCCGCCGAATCCGTTCTTGCTCATCGATCCGGCTGGGAGATTGTCGATTCGGACCGTCCCGTTTGGCAACGACAGCAGTCCCTTGCCTCCCGGCATGTACTGCGAAATCTCCATGCTACCGCGCTCCTTGCGAGTCAATGACAGCTGCCATGAAGTCTGATTATCCTCTGGGACCACTGTTTTCCAATCCAGGCTGTTCTTCATCGACTCGCCCTTCGGACTCACCGTCCAGCTCGCGAGGTTAAAAGTGTCATAGCTCGCTTCTCGAAGGAGGTCTCCGGGAATCTCATTGGTGGTGCTGACGCGGAGAACAATTTTTCCGGACAGCTTCAGTTGACCGATCGCGCCCAGGCTGGTCCTCGATTCCAGAGGATCGGTCTTGGCCAGCGCAAAGGCGGAAAACCATGCGGCGTCCATGTTCATTAGGACGCGCTGGAGTTGGTTCAAGCCTATCTGTAAACCGAAGCCGAGCACTCCGGCCAATAGTAACAGCGTTATCCACGCAGCCCCGGGCACTCGAGGCGATCGCCAGCGCCATAGGCCCCAGCCGAGCAGCGCCAACAGTTCGAGAAAGAAGAAGCTGCTGCGTCGATTGCAGGTGCTGGTCGATGCCAGCACCAGCGCCAGATAAAACTGCTCCAGCGGAATCTCCTTCGATTGAGGTGCCTGTTTCTCAGTCGAAGCTTGGGACTGACGGCGACGTACCAGCCAGGAAAAGACGGCGAGCGGCAGTGTCTCGCGGCGACTCACCACCAGCGCTGTGATGAAGGGTGCGAACACGAGCGGAAGCCACTGGAAAAAGAGCAGAGCCCAGCGCGTGGCGAGCGGCATGCTTTCGTTCCAACTGCGATTATCCCCGCTGACGCTGCCTTCGATGAGGGACTGACTGTAGCCCACTGAGAACAGCACGGAGACGAGGAGTAACACCAGACACCCGTTCCATATGCGTTGAAAATCCTGAACCGAAAAATCCCAGCGCACCCGCAGCGCCCGTCCCAGTTCCAGAATCAGGGCAAGTGGCGCGGCCGCCCAAAGCAATCGAGTGTGCCATCCCCAGAAGAGAAGAGCGACACCCAGTAGCAGGGGGGGAAGTCTCATGATCTTACGATGTCCACGAGGCAAGTCCCTCCTCGACTCGGTCGGCGTGTAACGCCAGAAAACACTGCGGAGCACTTCGCATGGGACCAGGATCCAAGGAAGCTTTGTCCCCGGCAGATTGAACCACCACCACTCGAATCGGGACTCCCATCTGTTGCAGTCGCTGCACCAGAAGCTGTCGGGGTTCGTCCCAGCGAAGCAGAACGAGAACGCAGGCCGTGAGGCTGGCGGCATGCTCGAGGACGAGCGTTTGAAGCAGATCAAAGGAGAGGGTGGGGGTGAGCTGAGCGCTTGCCAGAATCTCCAGGACCTGATCGGTGCGAGCAAGTCCGCGTCCGGCAGTGAATCGGAACGCGCGAACCCCTACGAACATCAGGTCGAGAAGCGACTCCTGGGTCCGCAGGGTGCAAGCAAATGAAGCGGCAATGGATACCGCTTCCTCGAAGGGTTCGAGATCGTCGGGGTCGTCGAAGGTGTCGAGCACGAGACCATGCCGAACGAAGAATTCGTCCTCGAACTCCTTCACGATGGGTACGCCCATCCTGGCCCAGCTTCGCCAGTGGATGTTTCGCAGGGGATCACCGCGACGGTAGTCGCGCAGGGAGACAAACTCCTCCGCCTGTCCCACTGCCGACGCCTGCGCCACGCCTCCGAGTTGATACTGCTCCTGGCCGGGGAGGTTGAGCTGTGGCACGAGGTAGCGTCGTGGAAGGATCAGGACTGTTTGAGAGCAGTCGACCCTCACGAAGGCGCGGAAGAGCCCCAAGGGATCGGTTCGCGCGATGCGGGCCTCGGCGAATTGGAGAGCTCCACGACGCAGTGGGGTGACCGTCACTTGCGCGTCGGTTTGCCCGTGGGGTGGCAGATCCGGAATGGGATGCTCTCGATACAAAGCCAGGGGACGTCGTTTAGGACTGCTGGCAAGGCTGAACGAGCGGCCTCGTTTTGAAGGTCGCCAGGGGCGCAGGGATTCCTGCAGTTCCTGGACACTGTCCCCGAGACGATCGAGCAGGGTGAGTCCGGTCTGAGCGGTTGCGTTCAGGCTTCGGACCCGGACCCGAAACTGAAACGGCTCTCCCACCGAGCCAAAGCGAGGAAGTTGGCGGTCGATCTCAAACCGCGCACGGAAGACGAGCGAGCCCAGGAATGCGATCAGTGCAAGGCAGAGGAGAACGGAGAAGGCCTGATAGGCCAGCGAGCTTTCGGTGTCCACGCCGATCAAAGCCGTGAAGGCCATGGAGGCAAACACCACCCAACCGGTGCCCGTAATCCGTCCGCTGAGTTGCGCTCGCCGTCGAGCGAGCCATCCAACACCACGCTTTCGAAATCGTGCCACCTGAGAAGGACATACGACAAAAGGGGGACAACTGCAACTTTCCCATCCGCTGTTCGAGCCATTCTCGTTTTGATCTCCGGAGTCGCGAGCTGCAGACGAGATCCATCCGGACTCTTCAGAACCGGCCGGTAGTGTTTGTTAGCAATCAACTCATCGGTCTTGTTGTGAATGAGTTCATTGAAAGAACCGCTGGGTCCCCAGCTGAGGCTCGTTGAAGCCAGGATTTACTTGAAATTTAGATTGATTGCGTTGCGCTCAAGGATTTCTCCGCGTCCTTGGGAGAGTTGAGCGCTGGCCTTGGCGTAATCTGCGCGGGCTTTGGCCTCCGCAACGGCGGCTGTCGTGAGCCGACGCCGTGACTCGACGATCACAAAAGAGCTCGTTCCACCCATCTGGATCTTGTTCTCTTCAGATTTCAGAACTTCTTCAGCGAAGATGCGTGCTCGCCGCGTGGACTCGATCCGCGTGTAAGCGGTTTCCATGAGCCGACCCGCATGTTCCACCTGGGTGAGGATGCCCATTTCCATCTGTTTCATTCGAAGCAGGGCTTGGTGGCGCTCCTCTTTGTTCGCCTTGTACTTACTGCGGGCCCCCTGATTGCTGAAGGGAACGCTCAACACGATGCCATAAGAGTATTTGGAATGGTTCGCGTTGCCGATCTCCCCGCTGGCGGTGCTCAGGCTGGGATCGGCACTCTGCATGCCATAGCTTCCAACCAGGTCCAGACTCGGGTAGAGCTGGTTGCGATCAAAACGAAGGAGGATGTCCTGTTTCTGAAGATCGAGCTCGGCCTGTTGCACATCCGGTCGTTTGACCATCGCGGCCCGCCAGCTCCCGATCTGATCAAACTGCTCGGCCGTTTCCGCAGGATTCTCGGTGACTTGAATGCTCCCGCCGATCCAGTCCTTGAGGTCATCCGCGATGAGGTTGCGCAAGGAGGACTGTTCCTCTCGAGCGGCGATCTCAGCGCTCATCACATCCCCGCGCACGTTCTCAACATTAAATTGATAGAGCGTTTCTTCGAAGGGAACCAGGCTGCCATTCTTGATGCGCAGACGGGCATCTTCGTGCATTTGCAGAGCCTTAATCAGGGCGGCTCGTTGAACGGCAAGAATTTGCTGTGCCAGCCAGGCATCGTAGTACGTCTGCTGCACCGCACTCACCGTGTTCATGACTTTCGCCGTGAGCCCCAGTTCGGAAATTTGCAGGTTCTTCTTGCTTACCTGGATCTGGAGCCGATCGGAATCGATCCAGAGGTTCTTCAACAGCGGCTGCCGAAGCGTGATACCGCTGTTCATTAAAAACTGATTCGTGCGGCGCGTGCCGTCGCCCGGAAAAATTAATGGGCCGAACGGGGTCACGGCATGAAGTTGATCCAGCCCTCCTCCCAGCTGATAGCTCATCCCAGTCGGCAGTTTTCCGATCACCCCTGCGGCGAGCGAGTCGGTGCTCAGCTTATAGGCGTTGTCGGGGAGGATTTTTTTAGGATCAAAGGATCCCGGCTGGTCGAGGTAGTTCTTCGACGCACCGAAGGTGAACGAGGGATCGTAGGCAGCATACGATCCGCTGAGCAGGTAGCTCTGAATCTTGGTGTTCAATCGTTCGATTTGGAGATCGAGATTGTGCTTCAGGGCGAGCTGGAAGCAGTCGTTTAGGGAGAGCGTGCGCACCGATCCGGAAGTCGGAGCCTCGGCGGCGGTCACGACAGCGATCCCCAGAGAGAGGGAGGCGCCGATCGGAATCAAACATCCGAGCCTGAACGATCGATCGAGGGTGTACGGAGGCGAGCTGATGCGCCGCCGCGATGGTTTACCCGAGTGTTGAGTCATGTGAAAACGGTAGCACTGTGTGCCATCTTTGGACGGTACTTGTCGAGAGGGAATTCCTGATATGGCTTCTGGATTTATCGCGACGATTGTCTACAGTCCCGCCTCGCGCGTATGACCCCGCTCTTCAGTGTCACTCTGTTTCTCAGTGCTCTGCTCTTGTTTTCGGTGCAGCCGATGATGGGAAAGATGCTGCTGCCGGTATTCGGCGGAGCCCCCGCCGTCTGGCAGACCGCGCTGGTTTTTTTTCAAGCCATGCTGCTCGGTGGCTATGCCTACGCTCATCTCACTTCCCGATGGATGGGACCTCGCTCGCGCGTGATTCTGCACTTCCTGCTTCTGCTCGCGGCCGGGGCGTTTCTCCCCCTGAGCCTCGACCGGCTAACGATCACCCCGACCCTCACCACCACGCATCAGGCCTGGCATCTTCTGGTGACGTTGTTCCAGGTCGTTGGGCTCCCGTTCTTCATCCTTTCCAGCACTAGCCCGCTGCTTCAGCTCTGGTTTTCCACCACCGGTCATGCCACCGCCCGGGATCCTTACTATCTGAGTGTCGCGAGCAATTTCGGAAGCTTGGTGGCGCTTCTCGCCTTTCCTCTGTGCGTGGAGCCGTTCTTGACCTTGCGGAGTGCGAGCCTGGGATGGCAGATCGTTTATGCGTTGTTGATCCCGCTCATTCTGAGCTGTGCCGCCCGGAGCGGGCAGTGGCGACGCTCCGCCCTCACTCCCACGAAGACCAGGACCGGTTCGCCGTCGGTCGTGGGATGGCGGAGGCGCCTGCGTTGGATCGCCTTCGCGGCGGTGCCGTCGAGTCTGATGCTGGGGCTCACCACCTTTATCACCACCGAGGTGGCGAGCATACCCTTGTTGGGCATCCTTCCGCTGGCCTTGTACCTCGCCACGTTCATCCTGGCTTTTGCCAAACGACGCCTGATCCCGGTGCGGTGGCTCGGACACCTGCTCCCCTACGCCGCCTTGTGCCTGGCGTTTCAGATTTTTACCGAGGCGACCCACCCCATCGCAGTGATCGTAGTGCTACATCTGATCTTTTTCTTTCTCGCCGCGCTGCTATGCCATTCGCGACTGGCCGATGACCGTCCTTCCAGCGACTCGTTGACAGAGTTCTACCTCTGGATGTCGGTGGGAGGAGTGCTGGGGGGCTTTTTCAACGCTCTGCTTGCCCCGGTGCTCTTCCGCGTCGTGGTGGAATATCCTCTAGCCATCGTCCTGTCCTGTCTTTTTCGTCACGATCGATCGATCAATGTCGGCCGGCCCAAAGACCGCCGCCTGGATCTGCTCATACCGTTAGGGGTCGGCCTGGCGATGGTTGGGCTGATCGCCTGGGTCGAACATGTCGGGTGGTTGGAACCCTACCCACGCCGCGTTGTTCTGTTTGGTGCGGGGGCCGTCCTGAGTTTTTTGAGCATCGATCGTGCGGTTCGGTTCGGGCTTTCTCTCGGGATGGTCTTCCTCTCGACTGCAACACTCGACAGCCTTCATGGGCGGACCCTCGACATCGAGAGGAACTTTTTTGGTGTTTCTCGAGTGACTCTGGATCCTGACGGGCGATCGCATCGGCTGGTGCATGGGAACACCATTCATGGTCGGCAGAATGTGAAGCCGACGATGAGCTGCGAACCGCTTACTTATTTCCATCGAGCGGGTCCGCTGGGTCGAATCTTTCGAATCCACGAGGATGCCGCTCCGACAAATCGGGTGGCGATCACCGGTCTTGGGTGCGGGGCGATTGCAGGATACGCACGCGCGGGAGAGCTTTGGGACTATTATGAAATCGACCCCGCGGTGATCCGCATCGCGAGCGATACCAATCTTTTCACCTTCCTTCGGGGATGCGCTCCGGTGCCGGTGAGAGTCATCGAAGGGGATGCGCGGCTCCGGCTTCTTGAGGCAGAGGATTCCGGATACGGACTAATCATCATGGACGCCTTCACTTCTGACTCGATTCCGCTGCACCTGCTGACCCGGGAGGCGCTAGCCCTCTACCTGCGAAAGTTGGCTCCCGGTGGACTCCTCGCGATGAACATATCGAATCGCTACTTGGATCTCGCACCGGTCGTGGGGGCCCTCGCCTCGGATGCA
The DNA here is from genome assembly GCA_043745255.1 of Verrucomicrobiales bacterium. Lineage (GTDB taxonomy): Bacteria > Verrucomicrobiota > Verrucomicrobiia > Limisphaerales > UBA11320 > UBA11320. The sequence goes on along the minus strand of JAYTTC010000173.1, from coordinate 515 downwards.
GGATTGGCGGGGTATCATTGGGAAGATCCATTCGAGGAGAAAGAGGTGGGAAAGGAGCCGTCCCACTGGGCCGTTCTAGCGCGTGAGGCTTCGACAGTCCTCCGGTTCAGCAAAGACAGTCGATGGAGGCCCCTGTCGGAGGTTCCGGCTACCCGCGTTTGGACCGATGATTATTCGAATGTCTTGGGTGCCATGAAGTGGAGCCAGGGCAGCGAGTGAGAGCAGGAGGCGTCGTCAGGGCCTCGGCGATTCGTCGGCTAGCTTGAGGGCTTCCTCGATTAGGATCTCCCCGGTCATCTCGCCCAGGCTGGTTTTCGAGACATAGTCGTAGCGCCTGAAGCTGTTGAAATCGACTTTGGTCAGCATGTAACCGAGAGCGTCATTGGTCAGGCCAAACAGGAGGTTGTTCGCTCCGTGCATCTTTCTTTTCAGGTAGAAGCCGATGTTCGGAAGGGCTTCTCCAGGGATCGTGAGGATCTGCGCGTTCCCCACATTAATTAGGTTGAGTCGCGTGC
>JAYTTC010000172.1:0-2291 GCA_043745255.1 Verrucomicrobiales bacterium | reverse complement strand
CAGAGAAGGACCAGGAGCTGATCCAGCTCATCCACCGGATGTGGAGTGCCAATCCGACTTGGGGCAGCCCACGCATCCGTGACGAACTGGCCAAACTGGGACTGATGGCCTCAACGGCAACCATCCGGAAGTATCGTCCAAAGTTCAGGGGAAAGCCTTCTCAAGGGTGGAAGACTTTTCTTCAGAACCACGCGGGCAGCATCGCTGCTATGGACTTCTTCGTGGTTCCCACGGTGACCTTTCGTCTGCTCTATGTGTTGATCATCATGCATCATGATCGCCGCAAAGTCGTTCATTTCAACATCACCGATTCGCCCTCGGCCTCATGGACGGCCCAACAGATCGTCAATGCGTTCCCCTATGACACCGCGCCCAAGTATCTGTTGCGGGACCGGGATTCGATTTACGGGTCGATCTTCGTGCACCGTGTAAAGGGCATGGGCATCCAGCAGACGTCGACGGCCCCAAGATCGCCTTGGCAAAATCCCTTTGCCGAGCGGTTGATAGGCTCCATTCGGAGAGAATGCCTCGATCGAGTCATCATCTTGAACGAAGATCAGCTGAGAAAGGTTCTGACAGATTACTTCGATTACTATCATCGGGCACGGCCACATAGATTGCTATCCCACGACAGTCCGATCCCACGGCCAGTGGAGTTGCCCGATCGTGGGAAGGTTATTGAGATGCCGCGCGTTGGCGGCCTGCATCATCAGTACCTCCGCCAAGCTGCCTGAGGGAGCGCCAACGACTCACCTAAGACCGGTCACGGATAGAGGAACCACGCCCAGCTGCCACTCAAATCCTCCTCGATGGGTATTTCCTCTGAAGGATCCCGCCGTTGCTCGGACTCCCAAGTCACGCCGGCACACCACCCCAAATGCTCGAATTGCTGCATTTTCCGTTCCGATGGAATTTTTGCCACCCACAGCCATGGTAACCGTTCTCACTCAGCGGCCACCATCCATCCCCACGGCAACGCCAGAATGGAGTCATCGAGTGGACGGCCTCGACCGGCGTGCAGAACAATCCCGCGCACCAGGTGTTGGTTCTTGTTGAGTGAACTGCGAAATGCGCGGATGCCCGCGGCATCAGAACTGGTCACGGTGCTGCCGGTCTTGATCTCCAGCGCAACGAGCTTCCCATCCTGTTCCAGAATGAAATCGACTTCGTGACCAGGGCGGTCCCGCCAGAAGTGAATTTTGCGCTGGAGTGGGTCCAGTGCACGCCAGGTTTGCAGTGTCTGGAACAGCGCTTGTTCCAGCCAGAAACCTGAGTCAGGACGGGTGGTGGCCTCCGACGGAGTCTTGATGCCCGCGAGCGAGGCCGCGAGACCGCAATCTGTCCAAAGCAGCTTGGGTGTTTTGACCAAGGCCACATTGGGGTTGGTGGCAAAGGGACGGATGCGCGTGACGAGGCAGCCGGTTTCCAGGAGGTTCAGGTAACGGTGCGTGGTAGGATGTGTCAGGGCGGCGTCGCGGGCGACATCAGCCTGGTTCAGCAGGCGGCCGGTTCGATGGGCCGCCAGTGCCATGACGCGTTGAAAATCGGGGAGGCTGGACACGGCGCTCAGTTGTCGCAAGTCGCGCTCCAGGTAGGTCTGAACGTAGGCCGAGAACCAGAGTGCTCGATCGCAGTGAGGCGTGATCGAGAGCGCGGGCGGATAACCGCCGCGCAACAACCAAGTCGGCCAGTCGCCAGTGTCGGTCGGCCACTCCCGGAAGTCGAAGTCGGCTTCAAACAGGCGGTCGAGGGGAGAAAGCGCACCCTTCCGCTGCTGCCACTCTGCTGGGCAGAATGGAGGAAGTTGCAGATAGATCGCTCGACCCGCCAGGGTGTCGGCCACCTGCCCCATCAGAAGGAGGTTGGCGGAGGGCCTAAGGTGGAAATCGCCCGCGCGCCGGCGCTCGTCCACCGCGCGTTTGACTGCCAGAAGGAGCCGCGGGGTGCGCTGCACTTCGTCCAATGTGACTGGGCGGCTGCCGAGCAATGTGTCGGGATGACGCTCGGCCTGGTCGAGAACCCCGACATCATCCAGAGTGAAGTAGGCGCGGACGGGACTGAGCGACTTGACCAGAGTCGTTTTTCCCGTCTGCCGCGCGCCAGTGACGACCGTCACGGGCAACACCTTGAGGGCAGATTCGAGATTCCGGACGAACCATCGCGGACGCAAGGCGTTCATAGGGTGAAACAAATCATTTCACGCTATGAAATGCAATAGGGTTTCCGCTGTGATCGGCGACGAGAGAAAGGATGACATCACGAATCAGGTCTCCTGCGAAGGTCGCTCAAAT
>JAYTTC010000171.1:0-2296 GCA_043745255.1 Verrucomicrobiales bacterium | reverse complement strand
GGGTGCAGAGACCCAGACGGAGAGAGCCGAACGGATCATTGTGGAGGAACTGAAAACGAGGAAGTGGATGGAGAAGGAATTGCGGAAGCGTCCGAAGGGCGATGGGGAAAAAGTGGCGATAGCCCGCCGATTGCGAGCGGAGACCGTGATGACGGTGTCGTGGATCAGTCAGCGACTCCATCTGTGAACATCTGCGACATCTCTACATAAAAATTCCCTCCCCGGGTCGAAAACGGGCAGGGCCGGGTTTAGCCGCGAAAAGGCGCAAGAGACGCAAAAAAGACGGAGCCGCTTGGGGGGGACTCATCCTTCAAAACAGGAACCAACCCTGCACGGGCTTTTTTATTCGCACTCCGTGTGCTTCCTATAGGGTGCCCTGCTTCTGTAGCGTCGTCCGATACGGCCCACACTACAGAAGACTTCGATGCGCGTCGCCTTGGCCGTGGGAGCTCTGTTCCTTACTGCCCTGGCAGTTGGGGCGGTGACGGATTCAGTGGGGCAGGGCCTAGAACAGCGCTTCCAGAGTAAGGTGAAGCCTTTCCTTGATGCCTACTGTCTGAGTTGCCATGACCGCGAGAAACCGAAGGGCGACCTGGATCTTAGCGCCTTCAACAGCGCGGCGGAGGTGGCGCACGATTTTGCGCGATGGGAGCTGATTCTGGATAAGCTTCAAACGGGTGAGATGCCACCCAAGAAGGCGAAGCAGCATCCCACGGGGGAGCTGAATCAGGGCGCGATCGCATGGATCCAGGAATTTCGGCGTCATGAAGCGGTGAAAAACGCGGGCGATCCCGGGCCGGTGCTCGCACGGCGACTGAGCAATGCTGAGTATGACTATAGTATTCACGATCTGACCGGAGTGGACCTGCGTCCGACGCGTGAGTTTCCTGTTGATCCTGCCAATCAGGATGGCTTCGACAATTCTGGAGAAGCGCTGACAATGTCGCCCGCGCTCCTGAAAAAATACCTGCACGCCGCGCGTCAGATCGCCGACAACCTAGTGCTCAAGCCTGACGGACTCGCCTTTGCTCCGCATCCGATGTTGGCCGACACCGATCGTGACAAATACTGCGTCCTTCGAATTGTCGAGTTCTACAAGCAACAGCCTACCGACCTCGCCGCCTACTTCGAGGCGGCGTGGCGCTACCAACATCGAGGTCTGCTGGGCCAACGTCGCGTCAGTCTGGCTGAGGTGGCGGTCCAAAGTAAGGTCAGCCCGGGTTACCTTCAGCTTCTCTGGACCACGCTGAACGATCCGATGGAAAAGGTGGGGCCGATCCGCACTTTGCAGTCGATGTGGCGGGGACTTCCGGTTCCGGAGCGCAATCAAAGCCAGGTGGCCCATTCAGGCTGTGTTGCCCTGCGTAGTTTTGTCGTGACGCTGCGGCGGAAGCTGGTTCCCAAGGTGGGCAATCTGTCTGCGCCGGGAGTGAACGAAGGTTCGCAATGCCTCGTGCTCTGGAAGAATCGGCAGCTCGCCGCCAACCGTCGGCGCTACGATCCGACGGTGCTCCAGGTCGAGGGCGTTTTTCAGGCGCTGCCCCACTCCACCGCGACCCAGGGCGCCTCGGCCGGCAAGGATGCTTCCAAGGCAGAAGCGAAAAAGGCACCCGGCCTGGATCCGGAACTGACTATTCCCGCGGGGTCAACGGAGCGTGCGGCGTATGAGGCTGCGTTCGCTCGATTCTGCTCGGTGTTTCCGGATGTCTTTTTCGTGTCGGAGCGGGCGCGGGTGTATCTCGATGCGGAGAGCGAGAAGGAAAATGGGGGCCGGCTTCTGAGCGCGGGCTTTCACAGCATGACGGGTTATTTTCGGGATGATGCGCCGCTTTACGACCTGGTTCTCGACCCGACTCAGCGTCGTGAGATCGACCGGCTTTGGACAGAGTTTGAGGTCATCAGCTCGGTTCCCCAGCGGATGCACACCAGCTTCATCTGGTTTGAGCGCGCAGAATCGCGCTTCCTAATCGATGCCGAGTTCGACTTCGCTCGTTCGGAGGACAAGGACTCCACCTCGGAGGCCAAGGTCCGTCAGCTTGCCGAGCACTACTGCGCGAAGGCGCGTCGTGAAGGAGCCGGTGAGATCGCCCTGGCTGCGATGAGCGAACACTTTGATCGCGTCTCCGCCAACCTGCGTCGAGTGGAGCGAATCCGGCTGGAATCGGAACCGCATCATCTGGAGGCCCTGAAAACGCTGGCTCAGCGAGCGTACCGACGTCCGCTCCTTCAATCCGAGCATGACGACTTGGTTGCCTTTTACCGCTCCCTGCGGGCCCAGGACGGACTCAGCCACGAG
>JAYTTC010000170.1:0-2297 GCA_043745255.1 Verrucomicrobiales bacterium | reverse complement strand
ATGACCATGATCTTCTGACCGGCCGGGCCAACGAGGAGGATATCCAAATCGTCGGGATAGGCGTGGGTCAGTCCGTTGAGAGTGAGCGTAAATTTGGTGAGGGTTCCTGAGATGCCGGAGACTTGGAGGGTGCAGGGAAAGGCGCTAGCGGCTCCGGAGTCGGGGATGGTGAGTGCGAGCGGATTGGAAAAAGTGATCGGAACTGAGCTGTTGGCTACGGTCAGCAAGAATGACGACGTGGCGGTGGCTGAATTGGCGTCGGTGACGGTGAGGGTCAGGGTGGAGGTACCTGACTGGCCCGCAGCCGGAGTCACGGTGAGGGTGCGATTGGCACCGCTTCCGCCGAAAACAATATTGGCGTTGGGAACCAGAGTGGGATTGGAGGAACTGCCCGCAAGCGTGAGGCTTGTTGCGGCCGTCTCGACATCACCCACGACGAGGGAGATCGGACCTATAGCGACATCGCGTGCGGTGTTCTGATTGGCAACCGAGCTGAGGGTGGGCAGATCGTTGACCGGAGTGACGGTGACTCCGAAGGTGCTAAATGCCGAAGTGAATCCATCACTTACCGAGACGGTGACGGTCGAGGAGCCGGCTTGATTCGCTGCGGGAGTGATGGTCAGGGTGCGGTTGGATCCGGAGCCTCCGAACACCAGATTCGCAGTGGGAATCAGGCCGGGATTCGATGAAGTTCCAGAGAGGATCAGACTGCTCGCCGATGTCTCTTTGTCTCCAATAGCGAATGGGATTGCGGCCGATGCCGTATCTTCCAGCAAGCTGAGATCGGAGATGGTGCTGATTTGCGGCAGGTAGTTTGGAGCCGTTAAGGTCAGATTCCAGCCTCCGGAAAGACTGCCTTGATCTCCTGCGGCGTCGTCGAGGATGTAGAGGGCCCAGATTCCGTTCGGATTCGCACCCAGGAACGCTGAGAAAGTGCTGGCGTACGGCCCCGCTGGCGCAGGGGAGGGGAAGATATCGCCCGTTTCGAAATCGGTAGGCTTGTAGGTGCCGCTCGTGATCGCGGTACCGTCGGCGAGAGAGATTACGGACGAGTCATCGAAGGTGAGATTCAAATTCGACAGATCCGGACTCCCTCCTGCGTCCGACATTAAAGTGAGAGTCTGTCCTGCGGGTCCCACCAGCAGAATGTCCAAGGCGTCGGGATAGGTGTGCGAGAGCCCCGTCAGGCTTACCGTGATCTTGGTGGCGATGCTGGGGGCTCCTGAAACCTGAATGGTGGACGGATAGAGACTCGCGGCCCCGGCAGAGGGGATGGTCATCGAGGCAGGATTGGAGTAGGTCAGGGTTGCGCTGACCAGATTAGTGTCGAGAGTGAAGTTGGCCGTATAGGTCTTGTCAGCGCTCGGCGTGGTGATGTTGTGCGTGGCGGCTCCGCCGTCAGACCAGGAGGCAAAACTATAACTCCCTCCCTTGAGGATCTGCGGAGAGGCATTGCCCAGGGTTCGTACAGCGCCCGCGACGCCCAGGACCGAAATGGGTGTGGTCATCGGCTGCCCATCGAGAGTCAATTGCAGACCGCTTGGAACACTCGCGAGACTCAAAGTGGCAGTGCGGGGAATCACGTCAACGAAGGAGGTTTTGGTCTGCCCTCCTGAATCGGTGGCGGTGAGGTAGAATCGGTACCAGACGTTCGCTGCGGTTTCCCCGACGGTTGGGATGACGCAACTGCCACTGCTGACGCCGTTGATGGGCCCGAGAAAAGGGTGCGTGTGAGTGTCGTGGTGAAACACAATCGTCCAGCTGAGGGAGCTGCTCGGAAGCGGACCATCCTCGGGGTCTGTGGCTGAGCCCGCATAGGCGATGGTGTCACCTGCAGAATACATTCCCCCAATCGCAGGAGCCGAGATCGTCACGATTGGAAGCGCGTTGTTGGAGATATGGATCAATGCCGCAGCCGAGGTGATGTTTCCAGCACCGTTGGTGACGCGACAACGAAAGGCGGCCCCGTCATCCCCGGCGACCGCCGCAGGCGTGGTGTAAGTCGACGCTACGGCACCCGAAATGTCGACCCCGTTGCGCTGCCACTGGTAGGTCAATGGGGCACCGCCCGTTGCAGAAACGATGAAGGTGGCCGTTTCACCGATATGAACAGTTTGATCGCTGGGATTTTGAGAGATCTGCGGTGCCGCAATGCCCGAATAGCGGATGGAGTATACGGAACTGTCACCGCGGGATAAATAATACAAAGCCCCATCAGGACCTACCCGGAGATCGACCGGCTGGTTTAGCGATGATCCAAAATCGGTTGCCTGATACCCGTTCGCCGGGTCTATCCT
>JAYTTC010000169.1:0-2297 GCA_043745255.1 Verrucomicrobiales bacterium | reverse complement strand
CTCAAGACCGAGTGGGAGGAACAGATTCAACGCTTCTCCGACCTGCCCTGTCGTCTGGCATTTGGTGGAAGCGTCGCCCGTCGACAGGTGTATCAGGAGGGCGCATTTTTCACGGTGACCAACTACGAACAGATCGTGCGCGACGCAGGCGATATCATGTCGATCCTGAAGCCTGACATCGTCGTCCTGGACGAAGCGCAACGCATCAAAAACTGGAGCACGCTCACCGCACAAGCGGTGAAACGGCTCGAAAGTCGCTATGCATTCGTTCTGACCGGCACGCCCATCGAGAACCGAATCGATGAGATCTATTCACTGATGGATTTTCTCGATCCACGGGTCCTGGGACCTCTCTTCCGCTTCAATCGAGACTTTTATGAGATGGACGAGCGAGGCCGGCCCCTCAACTTTCGCAATCTCGCTCAGCTTCATGAGCGCATTCGCCCGCTGATGTTGCGTCGCAGGAAGAGCGAGGTAGAGACAGAGCTCCCCGAGCGCACCGATCGGCAATTTTTCGTCAAGCTGACCCCGAACCAACAAAAAGCTTACGACGATTACTATGCGGTTGTGGCTCGGCTTGCCGCCCGAGCCGCGACCCGCGGCCTCACCAAAGAGGAAAGCGAGCGACTGTTGATCCACCTCGCGATGATGCGCATGGTGTGTGACACCACTTTCATCCTCGATCCCAAGCTGCGCGACTGTCCCAAACTCGCGGAACTGGAAAAGATCCTCGAGGAATGCAGTCAGAATCCGGGAGTCAAAGTGATCATCTTCTCCGAGTGGGAGAAGATGCTGCAGCTGGTTCGTGGAGTCTGCCAGAAGCTCAAGCTGGGCTTCGCCTGGCATACGGGGAGCGTTCCGCAGCAGAAGCGTCGTTCGGAAATCAACGCCTTCAAAAACGATCCGGAGTGCCGTGTGTTCCTGAGCACCGACGCAGGCTCCACCGGACTCAACCTCCAAAACGCAAGCGTGGTGGTCAATTGCGATCTGCCGTGGAATCCGGCGAAGCTGGAACAGCGCATCGCACGAGCCTGGCGCAAGAACCAGACCCGCCCGGTCACCGTGATCAATCTCGTCGCAGAGAACACGATCGAGCATCGAATGCTCGAAACGCTTTCCCAGAAACAAGCCTTGGCCGACGGAGTCCTGGAATTGAAGGGAGATCTCAGTCTGGTATCGCCGAGGGGTGGACGCGACTCGTTCATGAAACGATTGCAGCAGTTGGTCGCCCAGCCCGTCCCTGGAGCTCCGGTCGTAGTGCCCAAGCCTGCGCCAGCAGACCCTTTGTTGGCATTTTCTGCGGAAGCCGCTCAGGCCACTGGATCTCAGATCATCTCTTGCGAGGAACGCTTCCCGTCTCAAGGAACGCACACCGTGCTGTACGTGGTGGTGGAAGGAATCGCTGCCGCGGCGCAGTCCTCACTCACCGCTCTCTACGAAAACCGAGTCAAGCAGTTCGCACCTCACGCAGAGACACAGCTGCAAATTGTGGATCGCGCGACCCACGAGACCATTGAGCGCCTAATCGAGGCTGGGTTGATGACTCGATCCACTCGCGCGGTGCGCCCACTGTATCCGAAGGGAGACCCAGCTCCACCGCCTCTATCGGTCGAAGAAATGGAACGTAGTCGGGCGCAGCGCGAGTTGGCAAAGCGCAAAATAAAGATGGCTCAACTGCTCGGAGCTGGCGATCTGGTAGCCGAGGCTCTGGAATCGATTCGAGCCGGGATCCTAGCGCTCGCGCGAACCTTCGCCATAGATCACCGATTGCCGGAGCCCGCGAGTTTTGAGGACGCGTTGACGCCCCCCTGGGTCGGACACTTCGGGACCCACTCCGATTCGCTCATGTCCTGCATGAAATCGGAAGACACCCGCTGGGCGACCTATTCAAAGGCCTGCGCGCTCATGCGGCAGATCTTGGGAGATTGATGACCACGGCTTCGCTTCTGGCGTTTCGAATCTAACAGTCTGGCTCCCCACCGACGCGTGAGGAAATCATCACGCCTCCGGGTGTGATTAAAAGCGGGTGAGAATGGAGTCTCGCCTATTCGAAGAGGTGGGACGGGGATGGGCCGATACGGCCCACACTACAGAACTACAGCCCGGCTTCTGTAGCGTCGTCCGTATCGGACGATCCGGGCGGGGATGGGCCGATACGGCCCACGCTACAGAACTACGGCCCGGCTTCTGTAGTGTCGTTCGTATCGAACGATCCGGGCGGGGATGGGCCGATACGGCCCACACTACAGAACTACGGCCCGGCTTCTGTAGTGTCGTTCGTATCGAACGATCCGGGC
>JAYTTC010000168.1:0-8440 GCA_043745255.1 Verrucomicrobiales bacterium | reverse complement strand
CAATAAGCACATCACCACCTATTTCCGCCTCCGCTTTGTTTCTCCCGGCATGTCCGTTGGAGCGAATGGATTGATTAGTTTTCTTCGAGACGACGGTGGAATCGTCTACCTCAATGGAAAACCGGTCGTGACCAGCAACATGCCCGACGAGCCGATCACCTTCGGAACACTCGCCGGTGGGAACTCAGGGGCCGAGAATATCTTTATTCCGTATCCACTCAGTTCTTCCGACCTGATCGCCGGCACCAATCAAGTCGCCGTCGAGGTTCATCAAAACCAGGCAGCCAGCAGCGACCTGAGCTTTGACCTTCAGCTCACGGCAACGTTCTTGGAGATGGAACCCTGGATCGTGAGTCAACCGATGAGCCAAGAAGCGACCGCCGGTACGAGCGTAAGTCTGCGCGTGCTCACGGCAGGTCAACCCCTGATCTACCAGTGGTACCGAACTGGGATTGGCTCGATTGCCAACGCGAACACGTTCGACCTGAAATTTAGCGACCTGGATCCTTCGCAGGCGGGGAACTATTACGTCATTGTAAGCAACGCCCTCGGAAGCGTGACCAGCACAACGGCGCGGCTTTCGGTTATTGCGCCGGACTCCGACAACGATGGAATTCCGAACTACTGGGAAGCCCGCTATGGGATGAACCCGTCCAATGGGAGTGATGCGAACGAGGACTTGGATGGAGACGGACTCACCAATCTTGAGGAGTATCTGCGCGGATTCAACCCGTCTGCCCCGGACTTGGCCCTCAAGCTGATACCCATCACCGAGGGGGTGGCGGTAGTCGCTCTCAAGCTCAGCTTCCTGGGTCTCTCTGGAAACGAGTATTCCGTCGAACATCGCACCTCCATGGCGTCCAGCTGGCAGGCGCTGTACCATTTCGAAAGCCAGCCGATAGACCATCGGGTTGAAGTGCAATTCCCTGCCTCGAATGAGGCCAGATTTTATCGCGTTGTTAAGCCCTAGTTATATGAAATCGTACCTTTCCGCGAGCCTGCAGGGCATCGTGCTGTTGTTATTTTCGCTTGGCTTAGCTGCGGCGGATTCCGTGATCATCAACGAGATCATGTATCACCCCACTCAGCCTGCGGATGGAGGTCCTGAGCCGGTGGGGCAGGAATACATCGAACTGTTGAATTCCGGGCCGACCTCCGTCCGTCTTGACGGATGGCGCTTCTCAAGAGGTGTTACCTTCACCTTCCCGCCCATGAACTTGGGCCCTTCCGAGTACCTGGTGATCGCGGCGAACCTTCCGCTCTTCCGCGCCAAATATCCTACCGTAACCAACGTGATAGGCAGCTATGTGGGTACGCTTGGAAATACCGACAAGACCCTGCAGTTGGACGATGCCCTCGCACAAGTGATCGATCGAGTGCACTACGCCGACGAGGGAGCCTGGGCTGTCCGCCGCAAGGGCCCGGTGGACAATGGAGCCCGCGGTTGGGAGTGGTACGCGAGCCACGACGGGCTGGGACGCTCCCTGGAACTGATGAACCCTGCGCTGCCCAACGACTACGGACAAAACTGGGGCGCGAGCACGGTGTCCAACGGAACACCGGGGCGAGAAAATTCGATCGCCACCACCAATCGTGCACCCCTGATCGTGGATGCATCCCACTCTCCACTGATCCCCACAAGTCAGGAACGAGTTTTGATCGTCGCGCGAATTTTCGATGAAGATCTCGCGCGGGTTACTGTGGCGTTGCATTACCGCCTCCACAACACCACGCAGCCCGGACCATTCCTGACTGTTCCGATGGCGGACGATGGACTCATCGATGACGGCATTGCAGGAAATGGGCTTTTTGGCGCTCGAGTTCCTGAGCAATCCAACGGGAGCGTGGTGGAGTTTTACATCTCCGCTCAGGATGCGCAGGGTCATGAGCAAACCTGGCCGGCACTCGCCCTCAATGAGAACCTTCAGCCTATCCAGGCAGCCAACGCTTTGTATCAGGTGGATGAAACGCTCTACACGGGAAGCCAACCGATTCTTCGCCTCGTGCTTACCGGGACGGAAAGACAGACGCTGAAAACGATGAGCCATCTCAGCAACGCAGAATTCAACGGCACGCTGATCACCGATGACGGGGTTCAGTCGCAACTGCGCTATGAAGCCGGCATTCGCTATAGAGGGGCCTCAACCCGCGACACCCCTGTGCCAAACATGCGCATTTCCATCCCGTCAGATCGTCGTTGGGAGGGGGTCGTCGCCTTGAACGCAAACACCTATTATGCCTATGCCCAGATCATGGGATCGGCTCTCTCTCTCGAGTCCGGCTTGACGGTTCCCTTCGCTCGCCCCATCCAGCTGCGACTGAACTCGGTGAATCCGGTAAAGCTCGGCACGCCCTCCCCCCTCGCGGGCGACGGCTTTGGCACACTCGCTTTGGTGGAAGTCGTGGATGGGGATTGGGCGTCGAACCACTTCCCGCTCGACGGGGGTGGGAACATCTATTCGATCCGAGGCCGCGGAGGCGACCTGACCTACCACGGGACAAACTGGATTTCCTACCTCAACAACAGTTACAGCAAAAGCTCCAACACCGGCACCAATGACTGGTCCGATCTGGCGAATCTCACCCGCATTCTGCAGAACGCTCCAGACTCCAACTATGTTCAACAGGTGGAGGAGGTCCTCGATCCGCTGCAGTGGGCGCGTTACTTCGCGATCAACGCCGTGCTGGGCAATAGCGAGACCTGCATCGCAACCGGGTTTGGCGACGACTACGACCTCTATCGCGGCTTGACCGACATTCGATTCAAGATGGTGCCACACGACTGGGACAGTATTCTGCTCGAGGGTCTTTCCCAGGGCTACGATGATGACATTTTTCTATCCGCTCGCCTTCCAGTTGTGTCGCGCTTCATCAAGCACCCCTCATTTGTCCCCCTCTTCTACAGCGAGCTGAAACGACTGCTGGACACCAGCTGTTCCGCTTCGCAACTCGAGTCCTTGATCGATGAGCGGCTCGGCGGATTCGTGCCGCTGTCGACTCGTGATTCGATGAAACAATATGCGCTCGGGCGCGCAACTTACATTCGCTCCCAAATCCCCCTCCAACTCACCGCGACCAACGCACTCCCTCTCTCGCGCGGGTATTTCCGAACCACCACCGCCCAGATAGCGCTATTCGGCTTCTCGGATGCCCTACGCACTCGGACAGTGCGAGTCGACGGCGTATTGGCCGAATGGACCGCGTGGCAGGGGCGGTGGACAAACCGGACAGTCACGGTCACACCTGGGATCAATCGCATCCTCGTTGAGTCAATCGACGCACAAGGAAAGACCTTCGATAAGACCACCGTCACCGTGTGGTATGACGCAGGGAGCCAGACGACCGTTGCCGGAGGCACTCTCACTGGGGACACCCTTTGGACCGCAGCGGCCAGCCCTTACTATGTGGCGACTCCCCTCACCATCCCAGCGGGTAAGACCTTGACCCTCCAGGCGGGAACACGCGTTCAGTTCGCCCCCACGACCTACCTAGCCGTGGGTGGAGTGCTCCACGCGGAAGGAACGGAGCAACATCCCATCCGCTTCACTTCCTCGCCCTCGGTCGGAGGATATTGGAACAGGATCAAGATCGACAATTCCATCAACGACAATCGAGTGATCAACGCGGTATTCGAGCAAGTGGGGCCGGGCACTCCTCTGGAAATTCACAATTCGTCTGCGCTCTTGGACGGAATCGATTTCATCACCCCGGCCACCTGCATCTACTTCACCAACTCGTCCCTGATCATTCGTCGCTCCCATTTCCCCAAGATGATTGAGCGTGAGGCGATCACGGGATACGGAATCCTCCCCGGTGGGCAGCTGATTTTGGACTCGAACCATTTCGAAGGCACAACGGGGTACAACGACATCATCGATTACACCGGCGGTCGGCGCCCCGGCCCCATCATCCAGGTCTATAACAACCTCTTCGAGCATGGAGCCGACGACGCTCTGGATCTGGACGGAACCGACGCACACATCGAAGGAAACGTGTTTCGTGACATGCATCGCGATGCGCCACGCGAAAGCCTTTCTTGCGGAATCGCGACCGACACGGGTTCTGAGATCACCGTGGTTCGCAATATTTTCTATCACTGCGACAACGGGATTCAGCTGAAGAACGCGGCTTACGGACGGATCGAGAACAACACCTTCGTGGGTTGCACCCAGACGGCGATCGTATTCGGCAGTACCAACAAAACTGTCTATCCCGGTCGAGGAGCCGATCTCGATGGAAATATCTTTTGGAACAACGCCGAACTCTTCTCCCATGACAGCGATCCGGGGGTCAGCCTGACGATTCGGCATTCGATACTTCAGGGCACCCCGGCGCCAGGTGAAGGGAATCTGATCGCGAATCCCCTCCTGGTGGACGCCACCAATGACTTCCACCTTCGTGCAGGCTCCGCGGCTGTTGCGGCAGGTCCAAACCATCTCGACATGGGGGCCTATGTTCCGAGCGGTGCCTCGATCGCAGGCGAGCCCTCACCCATCACCGCCTCGACCTCAGCCACTCTCACCGTCGGAGGGCCGGGGATCACCCGCTACCGATATCGGGTGAACGGGGGGGCGTTCAGCGTTCAGGCGTATTCGGTGTCCAACTCGATCGCGCTTTCGAATCTTATCCCTGGCTCCTATCAGGTGGCGGTGATCGGAGAGAACTCCGCTGGCATTTGGCAGAGCACCGACCTGCCGGCTCTCTCGCGCCAGTGGACGGTCAACAGCGGACTGCAATCCCTTCGACTCAACGAAATTCTAGCGAAGAATCAGATCACTTCGAACCATTTTGGAACCTTTCCCGACATGGTGGAGTTCCATAATTCGGGTGCCGCGGATCGAGACATGAGCGGCATGCAACTCACGGATGATCCAGCCGTTCCGGGCAAGTTCATCTTCCCAATAGGAACTCATCTCGCCCCGGGCGGCTACTGGGTGGTATTTGCGGACAAAGCCACGGGCGCTCCGGGCATTCATCTCGGATTTTCGATCGGCACCAGCGGCGACGCGCTTTACCTCTATGCCCCCGCAGCCAGCGGTGGACAGCTTCTCGACTCGGTGGTGTTCGGACTGCAACTTGCGGACCTTTCGCTCAGTCGCCTCGAGGAGGGCGGCTGGTCGCTGGGAGTTCCAAGCTTTGGAGGCGCGAACACTCCGGTAAACACCGCAGACCCATCTGCTCTTCGCATCAACGAATGGCTCGCGACCGGCGCCGCAGGAGATTTCGTGGAGATTTACAATCCGCTGCCGGTGCCCGTGGGCCTGGGCGGATTGGCGCTCACGGACAATCCAATCGGATGGCCGGATCGCAGCGTGATCAATCCCCTCAGCTTCATCGCCCCCGGCGGATACCAGGTCTTCAAGGCGGATGGGAACGTCGACAAGGGACCAGACCATCTAAGTTTCGGGCTCAACTACGAGGTGGGATGGATCGGGCTATTGGACGGCAAGCTCAACCTCATTGATTCTGTCACTTACACGTCGCAACTCAACGGAGTCTCTCAAGGCAGGCTCTCTGCCGACTCTGCCAAGATCGTCTCCTATTTTCAGCCGAGCCCCGGAACCACGAATGTGTTTAACCTGCCGCCCGCGGTGCGCATCACCTCCCCAGCATTCGGCACCCCACTCAACCTTCCAGGCGATGTCCAGATTGGGGTGGAAGCCTCTGACACCGACGGTTTCATCACCAGGGTCGAGTTTTACCAATCCACCCGCAAGATCGGGGAGTCGCTCGCCGCACCGTTTGGCTTTCTCTGGACCGGTGTTCCTCAGGGTGCCTACACGCTGATCGCCCAGGCGTTCGACAACAGCGGAAACCACACCTATTCCGCACCGGTACAGATTAACCCCCAGTCGCCGAGCCTGGCATTGGACATCCAGCCATCCGGCTCAGTCTACCCGCTGGGGACTCCCATGACGCTGATCGCCACCCCCTCCAATCTTCCCGGAAACGTGAGTTCGGTTCAGTTTTACGCCAACGGCGGGAAGATTGCTGAATCCACCACCTCCCCCTACAACTTCACTTGGCTCTCCCCCACTTCCGGGGTCTTTAACCTGCGCGCCATCGCTCTCGCTGGGACGTTAAATTACACCTCAACCGTCGCAACGGTAAGGCTGCTGAATTCCCAGACCAACGAGGTGAATCTGATCCCGAAAGGGGCGGTTTGGAGCTATCTCGACACCGGGGTAGATCTTAGCAACCGCTGGAGCCGTCTCGATTTTGACGAGAGCCTTTGGAAGTCGGGACCCGCGCAGCTCGGCTATGGCGAATCCGACGAAGCCACCGTGGTGGGATTCGGACCCAATGCTGGTGACAAATACATCACAACGTATTTCCGTCATCGGTTCAATGCCCCCATTGACCCTGGATGGACCGATCTCTCCGCTGCCCTTCTACGCGACGACGGTGCCGTGGTGTATGTCAACGGTGAGGAGGCAGAGCGCAGCAATATGCCGGCGGGACCCATCGGCTATCGCACGCAGGCGGGAGATCTCGGCGGGATTGAGAACGTTTTCCTCCCCTTCAGCCTTTCGACCTCGAATCTTTTCCCTGGGCCGAATGTCATCGCCATCGAGGTTCACCAGAACCAGATCGCAAGCAGTGACCTGAGTTTCGATTTTGAGCTTAAGACTTCGCTGAATGTGATCGAGCCCTTCCTCACCCGTCAGCCCGTCACTGTTCAGGTCAATGCGGGTGACAATACTCAGTTGAGTGTAACTGCCATGGGACGACCTCTCTGGGCGCAATGGTATCGCGTAGGTCAAGGACCGGTCACTGGCGCCAACCTCCTCAGTCTGGTGTTCAACGCCGTCGAACCAGCACAAGCAGGCGGCTATTATCTCGTGCTGACCAATGCCTTGGGTAGCGTCATCAGCACGGTCGCACAAGTCAGCGTGGCACTGGTGGACACCGATCACGATGGAATCCCGGACTATTGGGAAGAGCGCTACGCACTCAACCCTAACAATCCTGCAGACGCGGCGCTGGATTCTGATGGGGATGGACTGACGAACCTGCAGGAGTATTCCACGGGATCGGATCCCACGGTCCCAGATCTGGTCCTACTGATCGTCCCCGTCGTCGCAGGAAGCAAAGTCACGGCAGTGAAATTGCAGTTCCAGGCCAAAGCCGGAACGGCTTACCGAATCGAGCAACGCAGCACTCTGGACCTTTCCTGGCAGACCTTGAGAGACATCCCCGCGAAGGATGCGGCTCAGCCCACCGAATTCCTGACACCGGTTCTGACCTCCACCCGGTTCTATCGAGTGATCGTGCCCTGAGATGGACCTAGCGGCTGTAGGAGTTACCTCACCGAGGGGGGTGATGGACTGAAAGCGGGCGTGGAGGGAATGCGGACAGGCAAGATTGGCAAGTTCTGACGTGTCCGATTGAGTTTCCTACGAAGAGGCAGGATCAGCGCCCCGCATCGGTCAGCGCGCTGAGCACAATGCCCGGGGTGAGCGCTTCAGGAAGCGCCTTGCCGGGTAGCTTCGGATCACGGGGATAAACAATCACCAGCGGGACCCCTCCTCGCAGCCATTTCTCCAGCTCCGCGGTGATATCGTCTGAAGTGGTGGTGTAATCCCCCAGCAACGCCACCGCCTGAATCTCCTGGAGTTTGGCGATCACCGAAGGAATCTCGATGCTGGTTCTACGGTTCACATTGCAGATGGCGCACCAATCCGCACTGAAATCCACCAGCACTGGCTTCCCCTGTGCGCGAGCCTCAGCCACCGCTTCCGGACTCCACGCCTTCCATTGAATGCCTCCGACCTGACTGAGACTCTTTGGGCCACCCCGGGCAGACGCTGCGGCAGGGGAACGCCAGGAGAGTTCGCTTTCCAAGCCCCATCCGTACGCGACGCCGAGCAGGATGAAACACGCTGCCATGGCCACGCCCCGGCGCGAACGCCCTCGCTGAACGAACTGACCGAACACCCAGGCCGCTGCCGAGACCATCACCAGAAAGAACCCCAACCAGACCACACGCTCCTCGAAGTGCCGCCCGGCGAGCCAGAACAGCCACATCGCGGTCATCAACATCGGAAAGCCCATCCCCACTTTGAAATGCTCCATCCATGGGCCCGGCTTGGGCAGAAATCGGAGCCAGGCGGGATACCACGATAACAACACATAGGGCAGGGCCAGACCGACTCCGACCGTGGAGAAGAGCAGCACAACAATCGCGGCGGGCTGCGGGATGGCGAATCCGATCGCCACGCTCAGAAACGGAGCCGTGCAGGGCGTGGCAAGAACCACAGCCAAGACGCCATTGAAGAATGCTCCGCTCGTCCCCTCCTTCTGTGCCAGCCCCCCAACCCCACCCCCCCCAAAGGTCACTTCGAACACCCCGAATAGATTCAGAGCCACCAACAGAATCAGCGTCGTCAACACCACCAGAAATTGAGGGTTGCCGAACTGGATCCCCCAACTGACCGCC
>JAYTTC010000167.1:0-8459 GCA_043745255.1 Verrucomicrobiales bacterium | reverse complement strand
TAACGTTCGCCGACCCTGCCAGCCGCCGTTTTGGGCGTCCTGTGGGGAGTCTGGTGAACTGATGCTAAAACGGCCCCAATACATCACGCTGGTTGTGGTGGTCCTGCTCGCTCTCGCGTTGCTGGGCCAGTCCGAGCGTGTCGCTTCGCGCATCAAGCTCACCATCGGCGGGCTTTTTCTACCCCTGTTTGGCGTGTCGCGCTCAGCCCAGAATCTCGCCGATCTCAGCGCGGCCGCGCTCACCCCCCGCCGAGAGCTCGTTCGCGATCTACTGGCCCTTCAGGAAGAAAACCACCGGCTCAAGCTCCAAAGCATCCAATGGGAGGAGACGGCCCGCGAGAACGCACGCCTTACCCTTGCACTCAACCTCCCGCGCCAGATGCCCTGGCACCCGCGCCTCGCCCGTGTGGTGGGACGCGAACCCGCCAATTGGTGGAAGTATGTCCGCATCAGCTTGGGCTCGCGCGACGGCGTTACCAATAACATGCCGGTCATCTCCGCAGAGGGCCTCGTCGGGAGGATTTCCGAAGTTGGCTACACCCACTCCCAGGTGGTCCTCCTGGGGGATTCGGATTGCCGGGTGTCGGTTCTGGTCGAGGAAACACGCGATCATGGAGTGATCGCTCCCGCAGAGAGCGGTCCGGTGGACAATACGATCGTTGACCTGAAATTTTTATCCCGCAACAGCCTCCTCAAACCCGGCCAGCGGGTGGTGACCAGCGGACTCGGCCTCCTGTTCCCCAAAGGAATCGTGGTCGGCCAGATTGCCGATGTGAGGACCGTTCAGTTCGGGCTTTACCAGGAGGCGCGGGTGAGTCTTGCCGCCAACCTCAATGGGCTCGAGGAAGTCTGGGTGATCTTTCCATGAGCGCGCTGAATATCATTCTCGTGCTCACCACGACATTCCTAGTCGTGTTCCTGGAATCCACGGCGGTGGGCTTCCGAAATCTGATCGGCGCGCAGCCTGATCTGCTGCCGGGTCTCGTCGTCTATGCCAGCCTGAGCTCCGGCCTTGCGCTGGGTACTCTCGTCGCCGTGTGTGGCGGACTGCTTTTCGACTCGCTCTCCTGGAACCCGCTCGGGATCTCGATCCTCCCGCTATTCTTCGTCGCGCTCATCATCCAGCAATATCGCGGTCTCATCCTGCGCGACCAGTTCTACGCCCAGTTCGTGATTGGTCTGACCGCCAGCGCCGCCACCCCGGTCGCGGTTTTGTTACTGGTGCTCAACACCTCTCACGTCCCTTTGCTGGGATGGAGCTCGCTCTGGCAGTGGGTGGTGATGAGCTTGGTGGGAGGAATTTTTACCCCCGCCTGGTTCCTGTTTTTTGGCTGGATGATCGGGAAGCTGAGCTATGAGTCGCTCCCCGATCCGACCCGGCGGAGCAACCGCGAAATCAAGCGAGGACGCTCCTGACTCATGATTGTTTTCGATCAGCTTCGAAAGGACGACCCCCAGCTTCGGACGCTGACCGCGGGCGTGCTGATGGGCATGACCGTCTTGTTGGCAGGGCTGTGGTATGTGCAGGTCATCAGCTCCAATCGATTCGTCGAAAACCAGCGGGCTCAAGCCTATCGTACTGTGCGCATCCCTGCGGCTCGCGGAAAAATTTGCGACCGGTATGGCCGTCCGATGGCGGACAACTATCCCAACTATCGGGTCAGCCTCTATCTGGAGGAGCTGCCACGCCTCTTCAAAGCAGAATGGCGGCGCGCCAAGCCGGACCGTCCGCTCAAGCGTGATGAGCGTCTCTCTCTGGAGTCACAAACCCGATTTCGCGTGGTGAGCAACCTGGCCCATCAGGTTGGCATGGTGCTCGACCAGCAGGTATCCGTCACCTATCCCCAATTCGTCGAGCACTACAACGCCCAGCTAGCTCTGCCTTTGCCACTGGCCAACCAGCTCACTCCGGTCCAGATCGCCCGCTTCCAGGAGCAGCCCGTCATCCCACCGGGACTCGACCTCGATGTGCAACCGGTAAGGTTCTATCTCTACTCGACCGCGGCGGCGCATGTGTTGGGCTATCTCCAACGCGACAGCAAGTCCTGGGAGGGCGAGGACGCGGAGTACGATTTCCGCCTTCCGGACTATCGCGGCGTGACGGGCATCGAGAGCACCTTCGACGCGACACTCCGGGGACGCGCAGGCGTGAAATCGGTGTTGGTCAACAATCTCGGATATCGCCAGTCGGAGAGCACCTGGGTGGAGGCCGAGCCCGGAACGAACGTGGTTCTCACCATCGATCTCGACGTACAACGCGCAGCCGAACGCGGGCTTCAAGCGGCGATGAACTACACACGCGGAGCCGTCGTGGTGATGGACTGCCGCGACGGCGATATCCTCGCGCTTGCCTCGGCCCCTTCCTTCGATCCGAATCGCTTCATCCCGAAGATCAGCCGCGAGGAGTGGGAGCTGCTCTCCGATCCCAAGCTTCGGCCGCAGATGAACCGCGCCATCCAGGAAAACTATGCGCCGGGCTCCATCTTCAAGATCATCACCGCTCTCGCCTGCCTCGAGTCCGGGCTCGACCCGCAGACGGTGATGCACAACCCAGGCTACATCACCGTGGGTCGTGGACGCCCCATCCATGACCTCGCGGCCCCAGGCGACTATGACTTCAAGAAGGCGTTCATCCACTCGAGCAACACCTATTTCATCTCGAATGGACTGCACGCCGGAATCGACAAGATCCTGGAGATTTGCCGGCGGCTGCATCTCGGCGAGAAAACCGACCTCCCGATGTCCCGCCAGGAGGTGGCCGGGAGGATTCCGAAGCCGGGCGAGGCTCCAATTTCCTGGCGCGATGGCGACACAGCCAACATCTGCATCGGTCAGGGATTCCTCGACGTGACTCCGCTGCAGATGGCAGTGATGACCGCTGCGATTGCCAACGGTGGAAAAGTTCTTTGGCCCCGACTGGTGGATCGCTTGATCCCACAGGATCCGCTGCTCGAAGGCCAGGCGTGGACGTATGAGCGCGGGCGTGTTCGTGGACAGCTGGGCGTGAGCGAGCGAACATTGGATCTGATTCGCGATGCCATGCGTGCGGACGTTGAAGAAGAAGGGACGGGCAAGGCGGCTCGTATCCCGGGATTTCGCGTTTGTGGCAAGACCGGAACAGCACAAGTCAGCGATCCAAGTGGTCGCATCGTTGATCACACCACTTGGTTCACTTCATTCGCGCCCTACGAGAATCCTCGCTATGTCGTGCTCGTGATGGTGGAAAGCGGCATCTCCGGCGGGGGCACCTGCGCTCCCATCGCGAAGGAAGTTTATCTCGCGCTCCGGAAGCGCGATCTCGGGCCGACCGCCCGCGGCGAGAATCCCAAACGCCCTGAAGGATGATCGGCACTCTGAATCAAGAAACTCGACCGCGCATCGATTGGCTCCAGCTCTTCGCGGTGCTGGGGCTTATTTCGATCGGGGCGGCTTTTATCCACAGCGCCACCTCGTCGAACGATTTCTTCAGCAGCCGCCCGTGGTTTCGACAGCCGTTTTTCTGGCATCTGGTGTATGCCGCGATCGGTGGCGGCATGGCCGTGGTGATTTGCTGGATCGACTACCGCCTGCTCGCACGCTGGTCCATCATTGCCTATTGGGGCAGCGTCATCCTGTTGTTGCTCGTGTTCGTCGCGGGCAAGGAAGTCTACGGTGCCCGCCGATGGATTGATTTTGGCCCGATCCAGATTCAGCCCTCGGAGTTCGCCAAGACCGCCTTTATTTTCATGATGGCCAACTATCTGAGTCGGCCGCTGGAAGAGCTGCGCCAGCCGGGGGTGTTTTGGCGAGCGATTGGCTTGATGGTGCTGCCCTTCCTTCTTGTTTTGAAGGAGCCGGACCTGGGTTCAGCACTGATGTTCCTTCCGGTGGGATTGGGGATGCTTTGGGCAGCGGGAACTCCGACCCGTTGGCTCGTGAAATTAGTCGGTGCCGGGGCCTTGCTGATTGTCCTCCTCCTGGTGGACATCCTGTTCGCCCCGCCTCGATGGCAGTTCAAATTGGAGGACTATCAGAAGCGGCGGCTGATGGTTTATTTCGGAATCGATTTCGCCGCACATGCCCCTCCTTCCGAGCGAGCGCGCCTGCGTCGGGAGCAAAGGGCCCATTCCTACAATGTGGAACAGGCGTTAATTTCCGTTGGTTCCGGCGGCTGGTTCGGGCGGGGTTGGGGTCAGGGACAACAAATTACCCTGGGCTACCTCCCGCGTGCCGTCTCGCACAACGACTTCATCTTCTCGGTGATCGCCGAGGAGAAAGGTTTCATGGGGAGCGTGATTGTGATCTCGCTGTACTCCGTTGTGCTTTTCACCGGAATTCGTACCGCAGCCCAGTCGCGCGATCGACTGGGCCGCTTGCTGGCTGTCGGGGTGGTTACCCTCATTTTCAGCCAGGTCTTCATTAATATCGGTATGAACATACGACTCATGCCCGTGACGGGAGTGCCACTGCCGCTGCTCAGTTCAGGCGGATCCTCAGTGTTGTGCTCGTTGATCGCGACGGGTGTGTTGCAGAATATTCACCTCTATCGTAGAAACTACTAAGCCATGAGCGAAAAGAATTTTTCCCGGCGACGCCGCGGTGGAATGCACTTCCGCCCGGAGCAGAAGAAACAGCCGAATAAACCCGGCGGAGAACGTCCCTCTCTCGAAGCGAAGAACGCAGACACCACCTCGGGTGACACCGAGCGCATTTACGACGAAAATCGCCACGCCCGCGAAATCGAGCGCGCCGAGAATATCGCCGCAGGCCTGCCGCCTGAGGGCAAACCCACTCCAACTCCGCCTCCCGCCGAAGAGCTTCGTCCGCATCGCGAGCGAAAAGGCGGAACACAAGCTCCTCAAAAACCTCCCGCTCCTGATAAAGCCTACGAACCCGTGCGCATTACCGATGCCAAACCGGATGGCCTGATCTCCGCCATCAAGGCCGCCGCTACCAAGGTATTCAATGCCGTCACGCGGCTAATCAAGCCGAAGGAGCGCTCCCACAAGGAAATCATCATCAACGCGGAGTCGCTCGAAACCCGTGTCGCGGTGCTTATCGAAGGAAAGCTCGACGAGTTCACCATCGAGCGCACAACCACGGAACGGTTGGTGGGAAGCATCTTCAAAGGCAAGGTCCGAAATCTGGAGGACGGCCTCAAAGCCGCCTTCGTTGATATCGGATTCGAAAAGAATGCCTTTCTTCATTACTGGGATATCGTGCCCAGCAGCTTCGACAGCAATGTCGAGGTGGTTGAACGTGACACCCGCAAGCGCGACAAGCCGCGCATCACTCATAAAGACATCCCCCGTCTCTATCCCCCGGGCAGCGATATCATTGTCCAGGTGACCAAAGGTCCGATCGGCACCAAGGGTCCGCGCATCACGGGCAATTTGGTTCTTCCGGGCCGCTACCTGGTTCTTCTACCGAACTCCGATCAGTCCGGCATCTCCCGCAAGATCGAGAACAATGAGGAGCGTCAGCGTTTGAAGAAAATCCTGCGGAGCCTCTCCATCCCCGAAGGCATGGGGGTAATCATCCGCACTGCAGGCGAAGGACAGCAGGCTCGATACTTCGTTCGCGACCTCGCACTTCTCCTGGAGGAATGGAACGAGATTCAAGAGCGCATTACGCGTCAGGGGCCCGCCTCCTGCGTCTTCCAGGAGCCCGATCTGATCGAGCGAACCGTTCGCGACTTCCTGACCGAGGACGTGGAACGGATCGTCATCGATAGTCAGCAGCACTTCGGTCAGATCAACGAAATGATCGCCAAGATCAGTCGCCGATCCGCCGACAAGGTGAAGCTCTACACCGAACCTCAACCGGTATTCGATCGATTCGGCATCACCAAGCAGCTCGAAACCACCTTCTCGCGCCAGGTGCATTTGAAGAGCGGGGGATACATCGTCATCGACGAAACCGAGGCCCTGGTCGCGATCGACGTCAACACCGGTCGTCACAAGGGCGGCAAGGATCAGGACTCCACCATCCTGAAGGTCAACCTTGAGGCTGCAGAGGAGATTTGCCGCCAACTCCGATTGCGGAATATCGGCGGTCTCATCGTGCTCGACTTCATCGACATGAAGCACCCCCGCGATCAGCGCCAGGTTTATCAGCGGGTGAAGGACGGGTTGCGACGCGATCGCGCCAAAACCCATATTCTGCCGATCTCACAACTGGGCCTCATGGAGATGACCCGGCAGCGCCACACCGAGAGCGTTCATGCATCGGTCTACGATGATTGTCCTTACTGCAAAGGTCGCGGCAAGGTGAAGAGCGCGCTGACGCTGAGCGTGGAAATCCAAAGAAAGCTTGGCGAGATTCTCAAGAAGCGGCATCGCGATGAATCCGACTTCCAGCTTCGCATCCTCGTTCATCCGAACGTGCTTGAACGCCTGCGAAGTGACGACGAACAGCTTTTCATCGACATGGAAAAGAAATACTTCGGCAAGCTCTCCTTCAAACCGGAGACCGCGCTCCATGCGGAGGAGTTCAAGATCTTCAACGCCATCACCAATCTGGAAGTTCATTAAGTCTAAACAGGAGAATGGAGCGACAGATCGATGGCGGGCCATTTTCCTTTTTAAGCTAAGCCTCCTGTCGCGGGGCAGGGTGAAGGGCGTTTGAGTCGCATCCATCTGTTGGCGGCTTCTCGTGAGAGAGCCGCCAACCTTCTGGCAGTTTTTCTTCCACAGACGTTGCGGTTGCCGCCCGTCGACGAATGGTGCTCTAGGGCCGCTTTCTCAGCTCAGCCAGGGTGAGTTTCCTCAGGATGATCGTGCGGCAGCAGCTTGGGGGTTCCCACCCGCTGGGCACCATAGATTCCGGAGTGCCCGCTAAAGAGGTAGGCTAGAAAGCAGGCAGTGGCGAGATACACCGCAGAGTCACTGCCGAACAACTCAATGCCCATCAGGGTGCAGGCGATCGGAGTGTTGCTGGCTCCGGCAAACACCGCCACGAATCCTAGCCCGGCGAATAAATCCACGGGCGCATGGAGCACCTCGCTCAGCGCGTTACCCAGCGTGGCACCGATGAAGAACAGCGGCGTCACTTCGCCTCCCTTAAATCCCGAACTCAGCGTGAGGACGGTGAAGAGCAGTTTCCAAAACCAACTCCATTGCGTGGCACCGTGGAGGTGGAAGGAGGATAGAATGGTGATATCGCTCGGGACAGGGCTGCTCACTCCCAAACCGAGATAGGTCCGCGTCCCCACGAGATAGGTGAGAGCGATCACTCCCAGACCGCCAATCACGGGCCGCATCCACGGAAGCGAGATGCGCCGCTTGAATTCAGTCTGCAGCGCGTGGGTCGATTCGGCAAAGAGTCGACTGGTCAGTCCGAAGAGAACTCCCGCGAGAGCGACCTTCGCCAGTAGAAGAAGATCCAAACGGCCCAGTCCCGAGCCGAGTGAAGTCGCAAGGAGATCGATGTGATACTGCGTGTGCCGGATCCCCCAAGCGGTACAGCAGAAGTCCCCCACGATCCCCGCGAGGAGGCAGGGCACCAGTGCGTCGTAACGGATTCGACCCATAGCGAGCACTTCCATCGCGAATACCGCTCCCGCCAAAGGGGTGCCGAACACCGCTCCGAAGCCAGCCGCCACCCCTGACATCAGCAAGACCCGCCGATGAATCGCGGCGACGCGAAAGGCGTGCACGAACCCTCCCGCGAGACTCCCTCCCATCTGCACCGCTGTTCCCTCACGTCCCGCAGAGCCACCAAAGAGATGCGTGATCAAGGTCGTGATCAGCACCAGTGGGGCCATGCGCGCCGGAACACCTCCTCCGGGTTCATGGATTTCGTCGAGGATGAGATTCGTTCCACGCTCGGAATCGCCTCCCAGCCCCTGATACATCCAGACGATGATTGCACCGCTCACTGGCAGGAGGAAAAGAAGCCAGGGATGATCGAAGCGGAGTGTAGTGACGCCATCCAAGGCCCATAGGAAAAAAGCGCTAGCAGACCCGGCAAGCGCCGCCACCGGGGGGACCAGGAGTAGCCAGATTCCTAGCTGCCGAAGGTTCCCAAGGTGGGCGCGCGGGTCGAAGACGTGCTTCAGGCTCGGATGCATTGAAATCTCGTTTGCGAACCCGCGCATTACATCAGCATGGAATCCGTCCGCGCAATCGCCGAGTTGTTTATCCCCATACCCCGGGTGTGATAAAAGTGGGTGAGAGCTTCAGCTATGGCGGAGGCCTGAATGGGGCGTTTTTCAGACAACTCTGTAGCGTGCGCCGTATCGGCGCATCCCCTCCCGAGGGATCGGGCCTTCAGCCCTCTGGCATGTAGATGGACGCTGCTGCTCCTTGGGCGTTGCCCAAGGCTGGGATGGAACGGGCCTTTGGCCCTCCGAATTCCTGGGCCGATGGCCCAAGCTGAAATGGCACAGGGCCTTTGGCTTGTGCGCGACTTTGCTTTGCTCGTCGGGCTTGAGCGCCAACGGCGCGGCACTATCTCAACCTGTGGGCAACGCCCCAGGA
>JAYTTC010000166.1:0-2315 GCA_043745255.1 Verrucomicrobiales bacterium | reverse complement strand
CACCTCGCAGGGGGTAGCGCGCCGGTCATTGAGGGTCAGCAGCCGTGCCGAAATCCATTTGGAATAGAAGCGATATCCGATCGCATAGGTGCATAGGGCTGCAATCAGCAAATAGGCCGAGCTGATCTGCTCGTTGCGATGGGTGGCCAGGGTCCAGTAGCCGAAGCCACCGAGAAGCCCCACACAGGACCAGAGCAAAGGACGGAGGAAAGTCACGCGACACAGTCTAGGAAAGACTCCGTCACAGTTCCAGCGCGAGATGCGACTGAAGCTGAGGAGCTGGCGAACCAAGACTCAGCGCGGAAAGAAACGGTCGAGGTAGGCGCGGAGTCCGGCGAGGAAGTTGGGCCCGTCATTCACCAGGTAGTCGTTGTGTCCCGCCCTCAGTTCCCAGAATAGTTTCGGGTCTTTGGCGGCCTCAAAATTTCGCTCCCCATGGTGGTAAGGAATGATTTCATCGATTCGGCTGTGCAGGGTCAGGACGGGAATCTTCAGATCCGCCAGCCGACTGCGGGTCGGATACTTGATTTTTCCCACCAGACGCACCGGAAGGAACGGAAAGAGCTCGCTGCCGACATCAGGGAGGCTGGTGTAAGTGCTCTGGAGGATCAGTCCGCCGATCGGTTTGTTGGCGGCGAGATAGCTCGCGACGCCGCCTCCGAGCGACTGCCCGAGCGCGATGATCTGCCTCGACGCGAAGCCTCGTTTCACCAGCCAGTCATAGCCCGCATCGGCATCGCGATAGGTGCCCTCCTCGCTAGGGCTGCCCTCGCTTTTCCCATACCCTCGGTAGTCGATCGCGAAAATGTTCGCTCCGAGTTGCAGCAGACTGCCGAATACCTCCCCCCGCTGGCTGAGATTTCCCGCGTTGCCGTGCAATAGGAAGATCACTTGATTGGATCTGCTAGATTCTTTCGCTGACGGAAAAAACCACGCGTGAACCTTGATGCCGTCGGTGGTGGTGAGGAATAGGTTCTCAGGGGGATGCCCGGGGACTGGATCCTCGGTCAGTGTATCCTGCGAGGGTTGATAGACCTGCCTACGTTCGAACCATCGGAGAAAGAAGAAAAGAGCCAGGAGGCCAAGAGCCAGTTTGATCATTACGGGAGCCATTCGATTGCGCTTCGAGAGCACGGCACATCATGTGCCGTGATGAGTGGGGAATCCACTTCGATCTGTTTTTTGTATCTTGGGGTTTTGAAATGGGATGCATTAGGGTCGTGCGGTGCAATCGTTCTCGGGCCATCCCTACGATCCTCCCGCGCTCAACCAGGTTTCGGTGCCGGACCTCTGGCAGCAGCAGGCCATCACCGCTCTGCGTGATGGCCAAGACGTGGTAGTTCAGGCGCCTACGGGCTCAGGGAAAACACTCATCTTCGAGCTTTGGTCGCATCAGGGGCGCCCTAAGGGACAGGCCATCTACACCGTTCCCACCCGAGCACTCGCCAACGACAAACTTGCAGAATGGCGCGCCCGCGGATGGAACGTGGGCATCACGACTGGCGATCTTGCAGAGAATCTGGAAGCGCCGGTGTTGGTGGCAACTCTGGAGACTCAGAAAAACCGGTTGATTCGAGGTGAAGGTCCCACCCTGCTCGTCATTGATGAGTATCAGATGCTCGGGGACCCGGATCGGGGCCTCAACTATGAGTTGGCCATCGCGATGGCACCCCCGCACACCCAGCTGCTGCTGCTGAGTGGCAGCGTTGCGAATCCGCAGGATTTGGTGAAGTGGCTGACGAGACTGGGTCGGCGGGCAACTCTTATCCGACACGAGGAGCGTCCCGTCCCGCTCGAAGAAGTGCACTCGCTCAATCTCAATCATCATGTCCCGAGCGAAATACGCGGCTACTGGCCACGGCTGGCCGCCAAAGCATTGGCCGAAGGCCTTGGCCCGCTGCTGATTTTTGCTCCCCGTCGCCAGGCGGCAGAAGAGCTAG
Source organism: Verrucomicrobiales bacterium (assembly GCA_043745255.1). Lineage (GTDB taxonomy): Bacteria > Verrucomicrobiota > Verrucomicrobiia > Limisphaerales > UBA11320 > UBA11320. Next base: position 375 of record JAYTTC010000166.1, on the reverse strand, counting down.
CTTCCGAACTGACCCGGTTCCTCCCAACACCGAATCCGCTTTCACTCTCGGTGGAACAGCGCCAGTTGGTGGGAGAGCATCTGTATAAACTGCTCAAGAATCGGATCGCCTTTCACCATAGCGGACTCGGCTACGGCGCCCGGGCTGGTGTGATCGAGCCGCTGGCGAAGGCGGGGCAGTTGCGAGTCGTGGTCGCCACGATGGGACTTGCTGCCGGGATCAATTTCTCGCTGCGGAGTGTGGCTCTGGCGGGGGAATCGTATCGACGTGACATGGTGGAGCAGCCGCTGCGTCCCGATGAGCTGCTGCAGATGTTTGGTCGAGCCGGACGACGTGGAATAGATGAGGTGGGCTATGTCATCGTTTCTGCCAATG
>JAYTTC010000165.1:0-8527 GCA_043745255.1 Verrucomicrobiales bacterium | reverse complement strand
GTATCGGCCCATTCCCGCCTGGATCGTCCGATACGGACGACACTACAGAAGACGGGCTGCAGTTCTGTAGCGTGGGCCGTATCGGCCCATCCCCGCCCGGATCGTCCGATACGGACGACACTACAGAAGACGGGCTGCAGTTCTGTAGCGTGGGCCGTATCGGCCCATCCCCGTCCCACCTCTTCGAATATGCGAGACTCCATTCTCACCCACTTTTAATCGCACCCATCACACCCCTCCCGGAGGCTTAGCTTGCGCTTTCTCCACTGTTTCGGAGTATAGTGCACCTTAACTCTAGACTCTCATGCATCACGTTGTTCGACTCGCGTTCTGTTTTCTCCTCTGCTGCCCTGCCCTGGCTCACGCAGTGGTGATCAGCGAATTCATGGCCGACAATCGAACGGGGATCCACGACGCCGAGGGCGACAATTCCGATTGGATCGAAATCGAGAATCCGGGCCCCTCGGATGTGAGCCTTGAGGGGTGGTTCCTCAGCGACGATCTAGCCCGATTGGATCTCTGGAGATTCCCCGAAGTGATGCTGCCGTCGGGAGGTCGCATCCTGGTCTTCGCTTCAGGCAAGGATCGTCGCCGACCTGAGCTCGAGCTTCATACCAATTTCCAGCTTGCGAACGAAGGTGGGTACCTCGCGCTGGTCAGGCCGGACGGAACCACGATCGAACATGCCTTCGACCCTGGGTACCCGGCACAGCTCCCAGATGTGTCCTTCGGGTTCTCCAAGAAACGGGAGTCGATGAGCCTGATCGCCGCGGGCGTCCCCGTTCGATATCGCATCCCAGGCTCGGCGGCTGCTCTCCCGGCCAATTGGACCCAGGCAATATTCGATGACTCTAGCTGGAGCGCAGGTCCCTTGGCCCTTGGTTTTGACATCAGCGCCTCCACCTCTCCTCCGTTGACGAACTTCGCTCGAGGCCGAACAACGATCCAATCTTCGACCCTCAGCCCCTACACCGCCGGGCTGGCTGTCGACGGTCGATATACCAATTTCACGCAGACCCTCCCCGGACAGGGATCGAATGCTCTCTGGGAAGTGAATCTGAGCACCCCCGTTCTGATCGATTCCATCGTCCTCTACAATCGAGGGGAATGTTGCCAGGACCGCCTGCGCGACATCGTGGTGTCCATTCGCAACTCCGCGACCGGCGCTTCGGTGTTTGAGTCGGCGATCCTGAATCCTGGCAATGTAATGGGAAGCCCGGCTGAGCTCAGGATAGACCTCACCAATCAGGCCTCAGGTCGAATCCTGGGGAGCAGGATTCGAGTGCTGAGACTGCGGGATCCGGAGCTTTCCGGAGGTGGGAGCACGGTGGACGATGCAGAGACTCTGTCCCTCGCTGAAGTCGAGGTCAACGGGACAACGATCCCGTCCAGCCTCGCTCCGCTGGTGAGAACGGATCTCGCGGCAGCGATGTTCGGCCTCGCCTCCTCCTGCGCGGTACGGATTCCTTTCGATGATCCTTGGAAGGGAGAGCTGAGCTACGAGAAACTGATCCTTCGGATGCGCTACAACGATGGCTTCGTAGCCTATCTGAACGGAACGGAAGTGGCCCGTTTGAACGCGCCTTCCTCCATGGGTTGGAACTCACTTGCGATGACCAATCGAGCCAAAAGCCTGGCTTTCAGTTTCGATTCCTTTGATCTCTCGGCATTCGCAGGATTGGTTCGCGCCAGTAACAACCTGCTCTCCATTCACGGGCTGAGTTCCGGAGCTCAGGATCAGGAATTCATTCTTCAACCGCTCTTGGAAGCCACTGCCGCTGCGAGTCTGCCGAATCAATTCCTGGCGACTGACACTCCGGGTGTGAGCAATGGCGAGGGCTTTTCAGGGATCATAGAAACCGTCAGCGTTTCCCAGCCTCGAGGCTTCTACGCCGAACCGATCGCGATCGTTCTTACGACGACGACTCCGGGCACCACGATTCGCTATACGATCAATGGGAGCGATCCGTCTGCAGGATCAGGAATTCTCTACACCGATCCTATTTCCATCTCCAAGACCACTGCGCTTCGGGCGGTGGCTCTCAAACCGGGATGGAAGCCTTCGGCTTCAGTGACCCACAGTTATGTGTTCCTTGACGATGTCATTCGACAGACACCCCAGACCAGCTTGGCGGCGGGGTTTCCGAATACCTGGGGAGGAAATGGGGCAGACTACGGAATGGATCAAAAGGTGATCGGACCGATCGGGCAGGATCGTTATGAGGGCAAGTACTCGGCTACGATCAAGAGCGACCTTCGCTCGCTACCCACTCTCTCACTCGTGTTGAACACCACCGACATGTTTGGACCCAATGGGCTCTACACCCATTCCGACGCCGGAGGCGACTCCTTCGAGCGCACCGCCTCCGCAGAATTGATCCTCACCAACGGAGCCACGGCGTTTCAGGTCAATGCAGGATTGCGAGTGCAAGGCGGTGCCTTTCGAAGCGACGGGTTAACCAAGAAACATTCCTTGAGGCTTCTCTTTAACTCGGGGCACGGAGGACCGTCCAAGTTGAAGTATCCGCTATTCGGCCCAGACGCGCCCGATCAATTCGATACCCTGACGTTGCGGGCGAACTCGAACGATGGCTACTCATGGGGAGATGCCGGGGCGCAGCCGCTCTATGTCCGAGACACCTTCGGACGCGAGACCGTTCTTGAGATGAATGGGGTGGCATCGCATCACCAATTCGTCCATCTCTACGTGAATGGATTGTACTGGGGCATGTACGAGATGGTGGAGCGCCCGGACAATTCATTTTCCTCCACCTATTTCGGTGGACCCAAGGAAGATTGGGACGCCCTCAATAGCGGCACGGCTACTCAAGGTGACACGAGGGCTTGGGGTGCCATGTCGACGCTCGCGTCTCGCGGACTCACTGGGAACTCCAACTACTTTCGGATTCAGGGTCGCAACCCCGACGGTGTGTTGAGCTCCACTCTGACGAACTATTTGGACGTCCCCAATCTGATCGACTACATGATCGTGAATCTTTACCTGGGCAATTCGGACTGGCCCGGAAAGAACTATTGGGTGGGCAGACGTCGGTCTGAGAGCACCGGATTTAAATTCTATATGTGGGATTCTGAGTGGTCGATCGGGCTGAGATCTGATGTGGCCACGGATCGCACCGGCGTTGCGGACGGTGTCGCCGTTCCGTATGGAGCCTGCAAATCGAATCCTGAATTCAAGGTCTTGTTTGGGGATCATCTGCAACGCCATTTCTTTAGCGGCGGAGCTCTTGCCGTGGACCCTCAATTCCCGGCATTCGATTCAAATCATCCGGAGAGAAATCGACCGCTCGAGCGATTCATTCGTCTGACCGAAGAAGTAAAGCACGCCATGGTCGCAGAATCCGCCCGATGGGGTGACATGCACACCTCGCCCGCCTACACGCCAGACGAACATTGGAGTGTAGAGCGAGACACACAGATCAAGGGCTACTTCCCCTTCCGCTCCGACATCGTGCTCCAACAGTTCAGGCAGGCCGGCTTGTATCCCAACCTTGACGCACCGGTGTTCAGTCAGAGAGGAGGCGAAATCGTGCCGGGAGAATTCCTGCGATTGGGCACCCAGGTGGGCAAGATCTACTATACCACCAACGGTGCCGACCCCCGTCTCGTTGGGGGAGCGCGGTCCCCAGATGCGTTGGAGTACACCGTTCCCATCGTATTGCCCGGACGCTGCCTGGTCCGGGCTCGCGTCCAGAACGCGAGTCTTTGGAGCGCTCTGGATCAGGCCGTCTTCACGCAGGCGGACCCTGTTCCCCTTCGGATCACCGAAATCCACTACCAGCCTCAGATTGAGCCGTCGGACAGCCTCTATTTCACCGATGACTCGGAGTTCATCGAATTGAAAAACGTGGGCGCAGTACCGCTGGATCTTCGTGGGATCCGTTTCACACGCGGCATTTCGTTCGATTTTTCGAATGCCTTGATCACTCAATTGGCTCCGGGCGACTATGCGATTCTGGTTCGCAACCGCGCGTCGTTCGAGGCTCACTATGGAACTGACTTGCCCATCGCAGGGGCCTTCAGCGGAACGCTGGCAAATGCAGGCGACAGGCTCACGCTGGTCTCCGCATTCGATGAAGTGATTCAGGATTTCATCTATTCGGAAAAATGGCATCCGACCACCGCAGGGAGAGGATTTTCCTTGGTCATCCTCGAGGAGTCAGGCCCTCTAGAATTGTGGGACCAATCCTCGGGGTGGCGGGCGAGTGCGAAAAGGGGTGGATCTCCAGGAGCGGTAGACTCGGCCGTTTCTTTTCCCTCTGTGGTCGTGAGCGAGGTGCTTGCCCGAGGCGCCAACAATGCCCTCGACGCCATCGAACTGCAGAATCTGTCTTCCCTGCCAGCGGACATCGCCGGCTGGTTCCTATCGGATGATCCCTCTGAGCCAACAAAGTTTCGCATTCCCGCAGGCACCGTGCTCGCCCCGGGAGGCTTTGTCACCTTCACGGAAACTCAATTCAATCCCAAGCCTACAAAACCCACCGCATTCAGCCTGAGTTCTTCGGGAGATCAGGCCTGGCTATTTTCGGCGGACGCTGCCGGAAAGCTGACCGGATACGCCCACGGAATACGCTTTGGCACGTCGGTGCTTGGAGTCAGCTATATCCGGTTTAAAACCTCGGAAGGTTCGGAATTCATCGTTCCCGGCTCGAGCCTGACCCTGAGTCAACCCAACGCTCTCCCGATCATCGGACCCGCGGTGATCACCAAGATTCATCCGCAGCCGGAGTTGGGAGGGATCGAGTTTGTGGAAATTTACAACAACAGCAGCAGCGCGTTACCGCTCTTTGATGCATCGCTTCCGACGAGCACCTGGAAGATTAGTGGGATCGGGTGGTCATTTCCGCGGGGAGTTACCCTGGCTCCGCGCGGATACTGCGTCGTTTCCGCCGCCACTCCTGAGCAGTTTAGGGCCCGCTATTCCGTGCCCGATTCAGTGCCGGTGTTCGGTCCCTTCACCGGACGGATTCAAGACTCCGGAGAATCGATCGAGCTTCAGAATCCGGAGTTCGGTTCTGTTCCCGTCCGGTTCGTGTCCGTGGACATTGTGCGCCCGCGCTCAGGCGGGGGTTGGCCTGAAACGTTTGGAACCGGCGCGTGCCTGGCCAGGCGCGATATGGCTGGATTTGGAGGCGAGCCAATGAACTGGGTCGCAGTGGCCCCACGGATCGGCAGCCCTCTCATCACGACCGGTGCTCCCGATATTCAGACCGAACCGGAGGACGCTGCGACATCGGAATACTCTCGAGCTATTTTCAAAGTGGCTGCTACCGGCGATGCTCCCCTAGCGTATCAATGGTTTTTGAATGGAGAACTCCTGCCCGGGGCGACTCAATCGGCGTGGGTCATTGATCCGGTGGCTGTGAGCAACGGCGGTAGATACGCGGTCCGGGTTTTCAACTCTGCTGGCTCGGTGGTCAGCCGTCCGGCTCACTTAAAGGTACTGCGTGTGCCGCATTTCTCCAAACTCTCCCCTTCAAAGGACGTCCTCGTTGGAAGCGGCGTCACCCTCACCGCCACCGCCACCGGAATCGGGCCCGTGCGTTACCAGTGGTTCTTCCAGCAGCAACCTCTCGTCGATGCCACCAATAGCACTCTCCAGATCCCGGCAATGGCGTCGTCTCAGAGCGGGCCGTATGGGGTGCAGATCAGGGATGATGTGGGGATGAACACCAGCCCTCCGATTCTAGTCCGTGCGCTCACTCGCCCAGTCCTTCTCGAGGCCCCGCAACCCATCACGGTCCTGGAAGGCGAATCAGTCGCGTTCCGAGTAATTGCTGGCGGAAGCACACCGATGAGCTTCCGTTGGCGAAAGGGGACCACAACTCTAACCAACATCGTTTTCCTCGGGGATCAAACCGGATCTCAGCTCACACTCCAGAACGTTCAACTCTCACAGGCTGGCAAGTATTCCGTGCAGGTAACAAATCTCGCGCCCGGTGGGACTATCACCAGCTCTGATGTCCAGCTTACCGTGCTGGACGACGCCGATCATGATGGAATGGCCGACGCCTGGGAGCTGAGCTACCGTCTCAGTCCCAGCAATTCGGCCGATGCACTCCTCGATCCTGATCAGGATGGGTATAGTAATCTCGAGGAGTACCGTGCCGGCACAGACCCAACATCGGCGGCGAGTCGCCTTAGGATCGAATCGATGACTCTCACCAACTATCAAGCCATCTTGGGCTGGACCGCCATTTCCAACCGCACCTATAGCGTCCTCTATCGAGACTCGGTTGATAAAGGTGACTGGTCGAGGCTACAGGACAGGTTCAATCGACCCACCAATCGATTTGAGACCGTCAGCGACCCGATTCAGTCGAACTCGACCCGATACTATCGCCTCGTCACTCCCATCCTTGACCGGTAGCCGCGCCTCATCGAGAGAGCCCGTCCGATCAATCAATGCGAGAGCCGGAGGAGCCGTCACGAGAGGAAGCATTGCGGTGTTTGATCGAGACCTGAGTGTGCCGGGTGTGATTTAAAATGGGTGAGAATGGAGTCTCGCAGATTCGTAGAGATGGGACGGGGATGGGCCGATACGGCCCACACTACAGAACTACAGTCCGGCTTCTGTAGTGTCGTCCGTATCGGACGATCCGGGCGGGGATGGGCCGATACGGCCCACGCTACAAAACTGCAGCCCGGCTTCTGCAGTGTCGTCCGTATCGGACGATCGGGGCGGGGGAACCTGTTCCGAGAACCTACTTCTGTCGGGACATCGCGGCTGCTGGAGTGGGCGGCGCTCTCACGCAGCGACCCATTCAGGCTTTCTCCAAGGATCCAGATCTCCCCCACTTTTAATGGCACCCGAGTTTGCCCCCAACCGGTCATTGACTGATTCCCGCAATCCGGCAGTGTTCGAGGACATAATTGAACAAAGGGAAGGTCATGGTCCTGCGTCTCCTATTCTACGCCTGTCTCACTGCGCTCCTGCTCGCCGAGTCCGGGTGTCGCCCGAAGCACGATACGACCCCGCCGCATAGCGCGCGATCCGCCGCGGAAAAGGAGATCGCGAGTGAGGAACGCTATCAATGGAATCTACAAACTCTGGTCGGAGACTACGGTCGAGCCGGGAAGAAGGATCCCAAGTGGGACGCCGAGGCGCGAGAGGCGCTCACGCTCTTCGCCAAGATCCGAAACCGGTCGCGCGATACCTCCTTCGCGGAGCAGGGAGATCAGATCAGCAATCACGTGGCCCGAGCGATCAGTGCAGGTTGTGACGACCCCCTAATTCTCTACCTGGAGGCGCGGTTTGTGCATCCGATGGATCCGGAGGAAGGCGACGATCTCAGGAAACCTATCCGCCCCTTTGTTGAGGCGGCCGAGGGGATTCTCGAAGGAGACTATTCCCCTATCCGAAAATTCTACGCCAGCGTGCGCGCGGCGGAGTGGTATGGCCGCAACGCCAAAAAAGAACAGGTTCGGGCTGAAGCCCCAAAGTTTCGCCAACTCTCCGTCACCCATTTGATGACCGTGGTGACCGATGAGAACACTCCGGGCGTCGAGGCAGCCGAGGCTGTCCATCAGTTTGCGGTATCCCCGAGGGTCTCGCCGAAATGGAAACATGAGACGATGACACGAATCGAACCGGTGCTTCTCAAGAACTGGCCGGACGAACCGGAAGTCTTTCTCACACTGGGCAATTACTATAGGAACTATGCGTGGGTTGCCCGTGGATCGGGCTGGGCTAGCACGGTGACCGAGGAGGGTTGGAGGCTATTCGCGGAACGCCTCAAGCAGGCCGAGACGTTTTTGACCCGAGCGTGGCAGCTGGACGGAATGGACCCACGGATCCCAATGGCCTTGATGTCCCTCGAACTCGGACAGGGGAAAGGAGGGATGCACATGGAAACGTGGTTTCAACGGGCGATGGTGGCCGACACCAATTGCTACGACGCCTGCTACACAAAGCTGAACTATCTCGAACCGAAATGGTATGGGAGCGAAAAAGAGATGCTCGCCTTCGGTCACGAATGTGCGGATTCCCAAGCCTGGGGTGGATCGGTCCCACTCATCCTAGCAGAAGCTCATAGCCGGATCGCGACCTACCACCAACAGGCAGGCGGGAAAAACTACTTCCACAGCCCCAAGGTGTGGAAGGACATCAAAATGTGTTTCGAGAAATTTTTCACGCGATACCCAGACGGCATCGCGTGGCGCCACAACTACGCGCGATATGCCTATCGATGCCAGCAGTGGGAAGCACTCAGAACTCAGATCGGCCTTATGGGGCCGATAAACTACAAATTCTTCGGCGGTCGAGACGCTTACGACGAAATGCTGGAGCAACTCGACCAGCACTCACCTGCAAAAGCCAAGTGAGTTGCCTTGCCTTATTCGTCGGGACCTCTCCTGAGAAAGGGAAGCACGAATAGACGCGAATGAAGTGGGGAGCTGTCGATCCACAGGGGTCTCCGCTGTTCTCAGATGAGCGAAAAAACAGGGAGAGCCAAGTGGGTTTTACTCACGATCGAGTCTGCAGTCTCGCTTCGGCCAGATCGATGTC
>JAYTTC010000164.1:0-2324 GCA_043745255.1 Verrucomicrobiales bacterium | reverse complement strand
TCAGATGCGGGTAGAGGTCAGCGCGAGTTTCTAGTGATTGAGCGAGAATGAAAAAACTGTAGTAGACCAGCACCAGGAGCAGCGCCAGTGCGAAGCCTACACTGGTCTCCTTTCGATGCGCGCGGATCCCCAAAGGGATGCCCACCAGGGTAAATCCGATGCACGCCATTGAGAACGATGCGTGCCGATGGATCTGCACCCGGACCGGTTCGGTGATCTGTTCAGTGACCAAGGCAGCCTCTTTCAACCTTTGTTGAAGCTCAGCTGAACTGAGCTTCCCGACCGGGACAGAAGCATGAATTTTGTCTTCCAGCTCGTGCAGCTCGGTCCAGAGCTGTGACCAAGTCATATTGTTCACTTTCGGTTTTTCCGCGAATTCTTGCGGGAGCTGAAACGTGGGGAGCTGGAGTTCCCCGAACGAGTGCCAGGCGGGTTCAGTTCCGCTGTCGGAGCTCAGCTGGCGACCGTGCGTCAGAGTGAGGTTGAATGCCCGATTGGTCGTATCGATTTCGATGCGACCCTCGTTCGCCCACACATAACTTTTCTTATGACCCTCGCTGTCGAGCTGGTACAGCAGCACATCTTCCATCCGGAGCCCCTCGACCTTTCCGGCGTAAAGGATGCATCCCGGAAGGGACGAAACAAACGTGCCTTCGGCGAGCCAGCCTGAGGTTTGTGAGGTCCCGACCTGGAAGAGCAGCTGCTTGTAGGCGATCCGGCTGAGGGGCGCGATCTGGAGATTGATCCAGGCGCAGAGCCCGGCACAGGCGATTCCGAGAATGAGAATCGGCGAGATCAGCGAGACCAGACTGATGCCGCAGGCTCTCGCGGCGGTGAGTTCCTGGTCGGCGCTAAACCGACCGAACACCAGCAGCATTGCGGTTAGCAAGCCCATGGGCAGCGCAAAGACCAATACAAAGGGGATCAGTAGGGCCACTGCTTTCACGACCACCCAAAATCCGACCTGTCCGTTGACCAGAAGAGCGAATACCTCCTTAAGGGATTCGCCTAGAATGAGAATGAAGGTGAAAATGGACACCGTCATGAACAGGGTGGCGAGGACCTGTCGGAGTAGATACCAGTGAAGCGTCTTCATGAGTCAGAAGAAGGTCGCGTGGCGGTTCGAATCACGGTGAGCGGCACGGGTGGAGTTTCAGGAGGGAAATCAGGCGAGGCAAGCCTCTTCAACCTCCCGAGTTTTGATTTGAGCTTTGGACTGCGAATCAGGAGATTCGCATTGCTGGATGTGTTCCTCGAGGAGCGCATGCCCAGGGGTTTTGTAGCGTTGCGATGAAACGACACTATCGGGTTCAGGATGGCCAGCCCGCTCTCGAGTCGATGGAGGAGGCGTTCTCCCTCCTTCGCTCCTTGTCGGTCATAGACTGGACGGGCTATCTGCTCGGGACGATGCCTTGGGTGGTGGGGCTTCTGTATTTCTGGGCCGATCTGAGTGCGCGCCCGCTTGCTGAACGACATTTGCTTCCTGCGTGCCTTGTTCTCGTGGCCCTTTTCTTTCTGGCAAAGCTCTCGCAGAGCTTCCTCGGGGATCGATTGCAGTCCCTCGCTCGAGGCGCTGCAGTCGAGCCCTGGGGTGTTCGTCGGTCGGTTCGAACAGTTTTCATCCACACGGTGATTCAACCTTCCGGGTTGTTTTTCATTCCAATCGCCGCGGTGCTCATCCTTCCGCTCGGCTGGGTGTTAGCGTTCTACCAGTGCGCGACTCTCTTGGCGGCGTGCGACGGTGCGACTGCCGGTTCGGTTTTGAAAGGGGCAGGGCGCCGAGCGCAACTCTGGCCGGTACAGAACCACGGCGTCCTTGGGCTCCTTTCGCTCCTGGCGTTCTTCTTGTTCATTAACTTCCTCGCCTTGAGCTTCCTGATCCCGCAGCTGCTGAAGATGCTGCTGGGGATCGAAACGGTGTTTACTCACAGTCCCTGGAGTACGCTGAATTCCACCTTGATTTTCACTCTGCTTGCTTTGACTGGCCTCTGCCTTGACCCCTTGTTCAAGGCGGTCTTCGTAATTCGAACGCTCCAGGGCGACTCAGTCCGTACGGGCGAAGATCTGCGTGCAGAACTGCGTCGATGGCGTGCCTCACGCGCGAGCGTTACTCTCGTTGTCTTGCTTCTGGCCGTTACTTTGAAGGGGGTGACGGGAGAGGTGGGAGCGGTTGTGCCCGCTGGCGCGATCCAGGGTGTGGCTCCAGAGGAATTGGATCGATCGATCGATCGCACACTATCCCGACCGGACTACGAGTGGCGTCTCCCACGCGATGAAGCGAAACCGATGTCGACGGAGACCTTAACCGGGTGGGCTGGGTTTTG
>JAYTTC010000163.1:0-8547 GCA_043745255.1 Verrucomicrobiales bacterium | reverse complement strand
GCGGCTCTTGAGTTGGGCCACTGCTGCGGGCTTGCTCTCGAAAATGATGTTCACGTAGAAACCGGAAGTGTGCTTCTTGCTCGCGACGCGAGTGAAGTTCTTCTTGTCCATCTTCTGGACAGTTTCGACCTTGCCGCCCGCCAGGATGATCTCAGCAGAGATCTTGTCGATGGCTTCCTTCACGCCCTCTTCTTTGCCGGCCGTGTTTAGGATGAATAGACCTTCGTACTTTTTCACTCAGTTGCCTTTTTTGGTTCGGGGCTCAACGCCCCGTTAAATTGATTCATCGCTTTCGCCAGTCCGTCTCGAAGCCAGCATTCCAGCTGCTGACAACAGCGGCTAAGCACCTGCTCAAGCATCGGCTCTTCTGCCGCGCTGAACTTCCCGAGCACATGACCGGCGATATCCCGGCGGCCATCTGCCGTCCTACCGATTCCTACCCTGAGTCGAGCGTAGTCGCGTAACCCCAAATGCTGCTCTATCGACTCTAAACCGTGATGTCCGCCGCTGCTTCCACCGGGTTTCAACCTGAGTTGACCTAGCGGCAAATCCGCATCGTCCACCACAACCATCAGCTTCGCGGGGGAAACGCGAAAATAGTTCAACACCCGGCTGACTGCCTCGCCGCTGGCGTTCATGAACGTCAAAGGCTCACACAAGATGAGCCGACGATCGTCAAGCTGTGCCCTGGCCACTCGAGCGTTTAATCGCTCCTCGACCGACCATGACACCCGTCGCAGCTTCGCGAAGCGTTCAGCCACCAAAAAACCGGCATTGTGACGCGTTCGCTCGTATTCCCTGCCAGGATTCCCCAAACCCGCGATGAGGTAGAGTTCGTCCACCTGGGAGTTTGAGCCCGACTCGGGTCGCAATTACTTCTTCTTCTCGGCCGGTTTCTTCTCGGCCGGCTTTTTGTCTCCTGCTGCCTTGTCTGCACCTTTGGCAGCGGGAGCAGCGGCTGCCCCTTCGGCGCCGTCTTCTTTCTTTTCCTTGATCATCTCGACCTCGCCGGTGCCGGCAGCGGCGGCCGCCTCGGCCTCTTGAGCTTCGGTTAGCGGGGCCGCGACAGAGAACACTCGCAGCTTTTTGTCGCCTAGAAGCTCTACGCCCGCGATCGCTGGAATTTCGCCAATATGAATGGCTTTTCCAATATCGAGAGCGGAAACGTCGACTTGAAGAACCTCGGGAAGATCTTTCGGGAGAGCGCGGACCTTGATCTTGAAGATGACGTGCTCAAGAGTCCCGCCGTTGCTCTTCACGCCGAGCGCCTCGCCGATGGCTTCCACGGAAATCGTTACGGTAACCTTCTCGTTTGCCGCTACTTCATGAAAGTCGACATGAAGTACGGCACCACTGAGGGGCTCATGCTGCACTTCCTGAACCAGCGCGAGACGCTTGGGTCGGGTAGTGTCCTCAGCGATAGCGAGGTCGACCAGGATGTTCTCGGAGGCAGAGTGGTGGATCAGGGTCTCAATCTCCTTGAGTTTGAGCTCGAGATTTTGCGGTTTTCCGAGCCGGCCATAGATCACGGCAGGCACACGGAGGCTTTCGCGGAGTTTCTTGACGCCGCTGCGGCGTGCTGCCGTGCGCGGATATGCTGTAAGCGGAACAGATTTCATCGTTCGTTTCCAAATTAGGGCGCCAGCTTAGCTGGTTCGCCCGCCCTTAAACTCAAACAGCGAGGTCACTGACGAATTACTGTGAATTCGTTTGATCGCCTCGCCTAACAATCCGGCAACCGACAACGTGGTGATTTTAACCCCGTCTATCGGAGGGCGAGAGACGGTATCAGTCGTTATGAGTTCGTCAATATTTGATTTGCGAAGCCGTTCGAGACCCATGTCGCTGAGCAGCGCGTGGCTCACACAGGCGATGATTTTTCGGGCTCCGTTCTTTCGGAGGAGCTCGCTGGCGCTGGTCAGAGTCCCGGCGGTTTCTGTCAGGTCATCCACCATCAGAACGTTCTTGCCGGCCACGTCCCCGATGATGGCCGTGGACTCGACTTCCTTCGGGCTCTTCCGTCGCTTGGCCACAATGGCCAGCTCGGTTTCAAGCGCCTGGGAGTAAGCGTAGGCCATCTTCAGTCCTCCAACATCGGGGCTGACAACCACCAGGTCCTGCAAGTTCAGAGTCTTGAGATACTCGTAAATCACCGGCGCGGCGTAGAGGTGGTCCACCGGAATATCAAAGAACCCCTGGATCTGCTGCGCATGCAAATCCATGGTCAGGACGCGGTTGGTTCCAGACGCCACCAGGAGATTCGCAACCAATTTCGCGGTGATCGGCACGCGGGGCTGATCTTTGCGATCCTGGCGGGCATACCCATAAAAGGGCAGGACTGCGGTGATGCGGGACGCGCTGGCGCGACGCAGGGCATCGATCATGATGAACATTTCCATCAGATGATGATTCGTCGGCGGGCTGGTGGATTGCACCACGAAGACGTCCTCCCCACGTACGTTCTCTTCGATTTTGACGTAGGTCTCGCCGTCCGGAAACGTGTTCACCGTGGACTTGCCGAGCTCCACGCCCACCGCAGTCGCAATGGACGTTGCCAAAGGTAGATTTGAATTCCCGCTAAAGACTTTCACAGGATGTCGAGTTCGAGACTTGTTTGGAATTGGCCGATCGGGCCGCTGAAAGAGGCGCGAATGTAACAATGAAGTATCGCAGGGCAAGGCCAAATGTGGACGTATTAACGAGCGTCGGGTTTAAGCGGCGGACGGAGGAGCTCGTCGAGGACTGCGTAAGCCTGTTGACGGATCTCAGTGGCGAACCGATGCGGCCCCTCGGGGTGAACCACGGTGATTTTCATTTCCTCTCCCCAGAGCGCGAAGACCTCGTTCGCCACCGACACCACGCGATCGACGCTCCGCCAGCGAAAATTCGAGTCGCCCAGCGGCGCATTGATGAAGATGCGTCGCGGTGCGATCGACGCCAGGATCTCTGGGAAGTCGAAGGGGATCTCACTCAGCCGAGCCCCATAGGATGCGAGCCTCGGCATGTAGCGCATCTGGCACCAGCCCCGCTCTGGTTGCCAGTTCTTAGGATCCCCGTCGTAGTAGTCTCGGTAGCTATCCAGTCCGCAGCTGGACACCACCACCTGGATTCGCTCATCAAAGGCTGCCGTATAGATCCCGTTGTGTCCGCCGAGCGAGTGCCCAATCGAGCCATAACGCCCGTGCTTCACGAATGGAAGGGACTCGAGAAGATCCAGTCCACGAATATTGATCCAGATTCCAAGCATCGTCCCGCTTTCCCATCCCAGTTTCTTCACGTCGGGCCAGTAGTTGGCCAACATCGGATAGGGTGGGGCTAGGCAGACATAGCCTCGCTTCACCAGATCGACTCCATATTCATCGTCTGGACTGTTGCCAAGTCCGACCACCACTTTCTGCCCTTCCGAATGTGTTTGATGCAACGCCAGGACTCCTGGTGCGGGGGCTGAGCCATCGAGGGCGTTCTTCGGAATCAGTAGATACGCAGGAACTCGGTTGCCCGGCTCCGCTTGGTAGCGGATGAGTCGACGAACATAAGTTCCGCAGTCGACTTCTTTCACCAGTTCAACCTCGAGTGCGCATCGTTTTTCTGGACCTGGCAGCGGTCCCATGACCTCTTGCATCGAGCTTAGAATCTCAGCCCGACGCTGTTTCCATTCGGAAGGGGATCGTATCGGTTGGATCTGTCCTTCTGGGGTTCTCGAGAAAAGCAGGTGATCGCGGGAAAGATGGGTGGAGGAGGCTCCGGAGAGCGCGCTGGCGAATAGAGCGCAGTGCAGGGTCGCCCATAGCAGAGAGTTATACGGGGGTCGCATGGAGGAACGATAAGGTGACCCAAAGCGTTAGAAAAGTGGCAATGCTCCGAGTTCCTGAATGCGCTGTGACAGAAGCTGAATCGGACGCGTCTGAACTAGCCGGTCTTGCCTGTTCGCAATCCCTCCCGGCTCACGCGATGATGTCCCGCACGACGTCGCCGGCCACGTCGGTAAGGCGGTAGTCCCGTCCTTCAAATCGATAGGTGAGCTTCTCGTGGTTGACTCCCAACAGATGCATCATGGTGGCGTGGAAATCGCGGACATGCACCGGTTTGTCGGTGATGTTGTAGGCGAAATCGTCCGTGGTGCCGTAGGTCACCCCAGGTCGAACTCCGCCTCCCGCCATCCACAGCGAGAAGCACCGGGGATGGTGGTCACGGCCAAAGCTTTCCTTGGTGATCTCTCCCTGGCTGTAGCTGGTCCGACCGAATTCCCCACCCCAGATCACCAGCGTGTCCTCTAACAAGCCGCGTTGTTTAAGGTCTGCCACCAGGGCTGCGCTGGGCTGGTCGGTGATCTTCGCCTGACGGCGAATCTCATTCGGCAGATTGCCATGATGATCCCAGTCCCGGTGACACAGCTGAATGAAGCGAACTCCACGCTCGGCCAATCTGCGGGCAAGGAGACAATTGTTTGCAAAGGACGCTTTCCCGGGTTCCGCACCGTAAGCCTCCAGCACGTTTTTGGGCTCTCGTGAGATATCCATCAACTCGGGCACGCTGGTCTGCATCCGGTAGGCCAGCTCGTAGTTTTCGATATGAGTCGCGATATCAGGATCGCCCAGCCGTCCCAGCTGCAGTCGGTTCAATTCCTGCATGGAGTCGATCAGCTGTCGCCGTGCCCGGCTCGAAATGCCGTCCGGATTGGAGAGATACAATACCGAGTCGCCCGCGCCACGGAACTGCACGCCTTGGTAGTTTCCGGGTAGAAACCCGTTCCCCCAGTAGCGCGCCTGCAGGGGTTGGCCGCCTCCACCGCTTAAGAGTACTACATACCCCGGCAGATTGGTGTTTTCACTCCCCAGGCCATAGGTCACCCACGATCCCATCACCGGACGTCCTGGCTGCTGATGACCGGTTCCAAAATACGTCACGGCCGGATCGTGGTTGATCGGTTCGGTGAACATCGAGCGAATCAGGCAGATGTCGTCCGCGATGCCTCCGATGTGCGGAATCAGCTCGCTCAGTTCCATTCCTCCTTTGCCGAATCGACGGAATTGAAAAGGTGAGCCGACGCAGAGCAGTTGTTTCTGTCCGCTGGTCATCCCGGTGATGCGCTGTCCTTTGCGCACAGAGTCTGGCAGCTCGGTGTTGGTTAGGTCGCGGAGCTTGTTCTTGTTGTCGAAGAGATCGATGTGGGACGGCCCGCCCGACATGAATAGGTAAATCACCCGTTTGGCTTTGGCGGCATGGTGGCCCGCGCCCAGAACCCCTGCCGACGGCGCGGGTTGGACCAAAGCCTTAGCTGCCGCGCTCGCACGGCTCTCTCGCAGGAGAGAGGCCAGAGCGAGAGTTCCGAGTCCGGTGGAACTTCGACTCAGAAAGGCACGTCGCGTGGCGATCTGGTTCCAGGATTCGAAGCCGTTCATAGCGATTATTTGGTAAGGGTCTCGCTCAGATTGAGCAGAACGTTTGCGACTGCGGTCATGGCTGCCAGATCCACAGAGTTTAGCGCCTGAGGATGAGGCGATTCACCGATGCTGAGCAGCTTTTCCGCAGCTCGAGGTTCATGGAGGAACTGTTCCCGTTGAACTCGGTAGGTCTGCTCAAGAACTTTGATCTCCTTGGCCTCGGGCGGACGTGCAAGCGTCAATCTGAAAGCGTGTGTGAGCTGTTGCTTCAACGTGGCACCTCCCTCGGTGAGGGTGCGCGCGGCAAGCGCACGAGCACTTTCGACGTAGACTGGATCGTTCATCAGTACCAGGGATTGCAGCGGCGTCGAGGTGCGTGGGCGGGAGAGAGTGCAGGTCTCACGGCTCGGTGCGTCGAAGGTCTGAAAGCTGGGATAGTGCGCGGCGCGCTTCCATAGGATGTACATCCCACGGCGATACAGATCCTGACCGTGGCTCTGTTCGTAGCGATGATCGGTCCCGTCCCAGATGCCAGGCGGCTGATAAGGCTTCACACTGGGGCCGCCGATCCTCGGGTCGATCAGCCCGCTGATCGCGAGCGCATTGTCACGAATCAGCTCCGCGTCGAGCCGGACCCGAGGGCCGCGCGCCAGCAGACGATTGTAAGGATCTTTTTCGAGCTTGAGGGGCGTCACGTCGGCCGATTGACGATAGCTCGCGCTGGTGACGAGCAGGCGCACCAGATGTTTGACATCCCAAGCCTGCGCCACCCCCACCCGGGGTTGCATGAACTCGCAGGCAAGCCAGTCCAAGAGCTCGGGATGACTGGGTCGATCGCCCTGTGAACCGAAGTCGTTCCCCGTTTTCACCAGTCCGGTGCCGAAGAACATTCCCCAATAGCGATTCACTGTCACCCGTGCCGTCAGTGGATTGTTGGTGGAGGCGATCCATCGAGCGAGCGCGAGCCGATTGGTGGGTTGATCGGCGGGCAGCGGCGGCCAGCAGGCAGGAGTTCCTGCCGACACCTTCTCCCCGCGATTCAGATAACTGCCGCGAAGGAAGATGAAGGTGTCTCGCGGCGTCTCCATCTCCTCCATCACCATGGTGTCCGGGATCTGTGAAAGCAGCTCCTGCTTCTCCCGACCCAACGCGGCGAGCCGCTCCCCAGCCTTCAGAAACTCCGTCGCGCGTCGCTCTCTAAAAAATCGCTTCAGATCCTCGCTCTGCTCCGCCGTCCGGTCCGCAGCAGGAATGCGCCCGATTCGCTCGAGCGCCTGACCGTGCAACGCCGCAACCTCCTCGACCTTCAGTGCGCGACGATAGAATCTGAGGTCGTCCAGTTTCCCCGTGAAGGCGAGCATCCCCACTCGGGTTCCGATCAAGAGCGGTGTGGTGTTGGTGATCGAGCCACTCAGGGAATCGTGCGGGGTGTCGAGAGCCGTCGATCGACCATTGAGATAGATCCTGACTCCAGCCGCTTTCTTGGAACCGTCATAGGTCAGCAGAACATGATGCCACACATTGGTGGAGAGTCGTTCCTTGCTGCTCACCTTGAGGGCGTTCTCAGGAAAGCGGTTCACCAAATGAGCCTCGATTCGTCCGTCGGAAAGCAGCAGATCAAACCCGCGGAAGGACGGCGCAGCTTCCATTTTGCTGAATACCGTCCCGCTCAGACTCTGCAACTGAATCCAGGCTCCGTAACTGAACGCCTGATCCGACTCGAATTCAATGGCCGCCCCGGCATCCAGGAAATCGTTTGTTCCTCCACTCAGCTGGATCGCGCTGCCCAAGCGACCTTCAACGAAACGGATCTCGGACGAACGGGTGGACACTGTGCGCGCGACCGTGTCCGCAATCCCCTCGCTCGAGCCATCGAAAGCAAAGCGGAGCGCAAGATCCGGCAGACTAGGTTCCGTCTCCGGTGTCGCCTTGAGAGATGTTTCCCATTGTTCCTGTTTCTTAGGGAGCTCGCGTTCGCGATCGGCAACCGTTCGCTCGGCGACGGGAATCAGATCGAGATACTTTAGGAGGCGTGAGCCTTGGTCGGAGGAGGGAACCTTGAGCACCGGACCGGGATTGCGTGTGCGTGTGCCATCCAGCCCGTTCTCCGGGACATTGTGGAAGAACGCGTAGAACTGATAGAACTCGCGGGTGCTCAGCGGATCGTATTTGTGATCGTGGCATTCTGCGCATCCCAAGGTCGTGCCGAGCCAGACCTGCGCTGTGGTGCTCACTCGATCTACACAATATTTTGCCATGTATTCCGCTGGATCGACCCCACCTTCATCGGTGGTCATGACATTCCGGTGAAAGCCGGTGGCGATCTTCTGGTCTAGCGTGGGGTTGGGAAGTAAGTCGCCGGCCAGTTGCTCAATGGTGAACTGGTCGAACGGCTGGTTTCGGTTGAATGCGGAGATGACCCAGTCGCGCCAGAGATGCATCTGGCGGAATCCATCAAAGTGATAGCCGCTGGTGTCGGCGTAACGCGCCTGGTCGAGCCAGGCCAGCGCGAAGCGCTCTCCGAAATGCGGCGAGGCGAGCAGTCGGTCCACCAAGCGCTCGTAGGCATCCGGCCCCCGATCGGCGACAAACGCGTCCACCTCATCGAGCGAGGGCGGGAGTCCGATGAGGTCCAGCGAAAGGCGTCGAATGAGGGTGTAGCGATCGGCCTCGCGATTGGGTGACAAGCCAGTCTTCTCCAGGCGCGCGAGGATGAAGCGATCGATGTCGCCCCGGCCCCAAGAGGCGGTCTTGACCTCCGGTGCCGTCGGTCGATTCGGACGGACATAGGCCCAATGTTCCGGCCGTTTTGCCTTACTTGGATCAGCCAAGGAAGCCGACGCGGCAGCATAGCCGGGCAAGCCACTCAGCAATTGGCCAAGGACTACCCACCGGAAACAGAAAAGAATTACCCTGTTGCCAATGTGACCGACAGATCGGTGTGGAGATCGCAGGATCATGGAGCGCGAGAGGATTGAAGCAGAGAACCGCCAGGCTGTCAGATGAGATTTGGAAATTCTTCCGACTGGATATTTCTGTCCCGATCTTGTTGTCGAAGCTTCGGCGGTCTCCGTTGCGTTGGTTATCTTCTGTAGTGTGGGCCGTATCGGCCCATCCCCGCCGAATCGTCCGATACGGACGACGCTACAGAAGCAGGGCACCC
>JAYTTC010000162.1:0-2330 GCA_043745255.1 Verrucomicrobiales bacterium | reverse complement strand
GCGTGGGTGTCGACGTTCCCGAGGACGTGGCACGAGTGGAGCGGATCCTGGCAGCGCGGTGATCCAGTCGCGGTGAGAGCGGATGATACCAATCACATGAAATACATCTTTGTAACGGGCGGCGTGGTCAGTTCTCTTGGCAAGGGCCTGACCGCAGCTTCTCTTGGCACCTTGCTCGAAAACCGTGGAGTGAAAGTCGCGCTGCAGAAATTCGATCCCTATCTCAACCTAGATCCCGGCACCATGAGCCCGTTTCAGCACGGTGAGGTGTACGTGCTTGATGACGGCGCAGAAACTGACCTCGACCTCGGTCATTACGAACGCTTCACCAGCACCAAGCTGAGCCGATTCAACAACCTGACCAGCGGGCAGGTCTACCAGACGGTATTGGACAAGGAGCGTCGCGGAGATTACCTAGGCAAGACGGTTCAGGTCATTCCACATATCACCGACGAGATCCAGAAACGGATTCGAGATATCACCGAGGCATCGAAAGCCGACGTGCTGATCACTGAGATCGGCGGCACCACAGGCGATATCGAAGGACTCCCGTTCCTGGAAGCAATCCGTGAGTTTGCGCTGGATGCCGGAATCGGAAACGTCCTTTTCCTTCACGTCACCTTTGTTCCCTTCATCAAGGCGGCGGGCGAGTTGAAGACCAAGCCGACCCAGCAGTCGGTCGCGAAGCTGCGGGAGATCGGGATCACGCCCCATATTTTGGTCTGCCGCTGTGAGCAGCCACTCAACAAGGAACTGCGTCAAAAGATTTCCCTCTTCTGCAATGTCCCCTACGAAGGCGTGATCGAGGAGAAGGACGTGGACCATTCGATCTACGAAGTGCCGCTCATGCTCCAGCGCGAGCGTCTCGACGATCTGGTCTGCCGGCTTCTCCACCTCAATGTCCCTCCCGCCAACATGGCTCATTGGCAGGATATCATCCGCAAATTGATCGCACCCGCGCATCGAGTCCGTATCGGGGTGGTGGGCAAATACATTGAGCTCAACGATGCCTACAAGTCCGTCTACGAGGCGGTCATCCACGGAGGCATCGCCAACGATTGCGGGGTGGAGATCGAAAAGATTGAGTCCGAGGAAATCGAAAAGCAGGGACCGGAAAAACTCCTCAGTGGGCTGGGAGGAATTTTGGTTCCGGGTGGATTTGGAGAGCGTGGAGTGGAAGGAAAAGTCATCGCTGCCCGCTATGCGCGCGAACACAAAATCCCTTACCTGGGTCTCTGCCTCGGAATGCAGATCGCGACCATTGAATTCGCCCGGAATGTCCTGGGTCTCACGGGAGCCCATTCCACCGAGTTTGACGCGGCCACGCCTCATCCGGTCATCGCGCTGCTCGACGATCAAAAGGATGTGTCGCGCAAGGGAGGAACCATGCGACTCGGCTCCCAGCCCTGCCAGCTGGTGATGGGATCAAAGGCCGCCCACATTTATGGAGCGTTCCTGATTCAGGAGCGACACCGCCATCGCTACGAATTCAACAACGACTACCGGAAACAATTCGAGGCAGCCGGGTTCGTGTTCTGCGGAACCTCACCGGACGGCAATCTGGTCGAACTGATCGAGCTCAAGGACCATCCGTTCTACATCGCGAGCCAGTTCCATCCCGAGTTCCAGAGCAAGCCCAACAAACCGCATCCCTTATTCAAGGGCTTTATCGCGGCGGTGCATCAGCACCTGCATCACAAACCCATCTAACGAGGCGACATTGGGTCACGATCGCGCAGAGTGGACGGGGCTGACATGACTTACTCTCAAGCCATCGAGTCGCTCGAGTCGCTCGCTCAGTTTGGCATGAGGCTGGGGCTGGAACGAATGCGCTACCTCGCGTCAACGTTTCAAAACCCTGAGAAGCGGCTTCGCTTCATCCACGTCGCGGGCACCAACGGGAAAGGCTCTGTCTGCGCGTTTCTGGAAAGTCTTTACCGCGCCTCCGGGCTCAGGGTCGGTCTATTCACCTCCCCGCATCTGATCCATTTCGGCGAGCGGATTCAGATCAATCGCCAGCCCATCTCCGAAGCGGAGGTCGTAGGTTTGCTAGAGGAGATTCAGCCGCGCTACCGCAACCTGCCGACAGACGATCAACCCACCCTGTTCGAGGTCGTGACTCTAATGGCCTTGCTCCATTTTGAGCGAGGCGGCGTTGATCTCGTTATCTGGGAGACCGGACTTGGGGGTCGACTCGACGCCACCAACATTGTGACCCCGTTGGCCACACTGATAACCACCCTCAGCCTCGACCATCAGCAATGGCTGGGAAACACGGTCGCAGAGATCGCTTGGGAAAAGGCAGGGATCTTCAAGCCGGGCGTTCCGGC
>JAYTTC010000161.1:0-8555 GCA_043745255.1 Verrucomicrobiales bacterium | reverse complement strand
GCGGGGTTCATGCGCCAGATGCGGTCCAATCTCTTGGACACTCTGCGCGCCGAGTTTGTAACCACCGCGCGGGCCAAGGGGGTGGCAGAGGGATGGGTGATTTACCGTCACGCGCTGCGCAATGCGATCAACCCGCTCCTGACCATGTTCGGGTACTCACTGGCCGGCCTTCTCAGTGGAGCGTTCATCGTTGAGAATGTCATGTCATGGCCCGGACTTGGGCGACTCACGATGGAGTCGCTCGGCAAGAAAGATTATGAACTTGTGGTGGCCTCCGTGGTCATGGCCACAGCGCTGCTTGTGATCGGGAATTTCATAGCCGATCTTCTTCTGGCCTGGAGTGACCCTCGAATCCGGTTGAACAAGTGATGATCGGGCCAAGCCACCCCACTCACGCCTCCCCTGCCCTCTACGGGCCGGTGGAGCAACTCTCTCCACGCCAGATTTTTTGGCGACGTTTAAAACGGCAAAAAGTGGCGCTGGCGGGTGGACTGATTCTCTGCGTGCTCTACGCTCTCGCCCTGTTCGCGGGATTTGTCGCGCCCTACCGATATGATCTATTAGACAAAGAGCGCTCGTTTCACCCCCCCACACGCCTTGGCTTTGACGGAGTGCATCCAGCGGTCCAGCGGTATCGAAAAGTTTCAGAGCCCGCCACCTACCAGCCCATCGCGGGCGAGTTGAAGCGACTGCGGTTTTTCTTGAGCGGCGAGGAATATCGGCTTTTCGGTCTGCTCCCGTGTCGGATCCATCTATTCGGAACCGGGGATCCCGAGAGCCCGATTTTCCTGCTCGGCGCCGACCAGTTCGGACGGGACGTCCTTTCACGCGTTTTATACGGGTCTCAGATCTCTCTCTCCATCGGCTTAATCGGAATCAGTCTCTCCTTCTCCCTCGGCATGCTCGTGGGTGGACTCTCCGGATACATCGGAGGGCTGACCGACACACTCACCATGCGTCTGTGTGAATTGATCATGTCCATCCCCGGCCTCTACCTCATCATGGCGCTGCGCTCGGTCTTTCCCGCTTCGCTGAGCTCCACCTGGGTGTATGTCCTCATCATCGTGATTCTAAGTTTCATCCGATGGGCCAGCTCCGCGCGAGTGATCCGGGGTATGGCGCTGTCGATTCGGGAACGGCAGTTCGTCCTGGCGGCGGAAGCGTTGGGGCAGCGTCGACTAAAAATCGTCACCCGACACATCCTGCCCGGAACCTTCTCCTACGTGATCGTGGCGGCGACCTTGAGCGTCCCCTATTACATCCTTGGGGAGGTGGTGATGAGTTATCTGAACGTCGGAATTCAGGAACCTGACGCCAGTTGGGGACTCATGCTCAACGCCGCTCAAAATTATCAGTATCTCCAAGATTACCCCTGGCTGCTAGCACCGGGCGGTGCCATTTTTCTGACCGTTCTCGCTTTCAACTTCTTAGGCGATGGTCTAAGAGACGCCGCCGACTCTAAAGGAGGCTGACTCCTAGCCTCCCCTGATGCACCCCCGATGATGGCCACCGCGACTAACAAAAGCCCTGATACTCGCCGCACACCCTTGCTGGAAATTCGCGATTTACAGCTGGAGTTCCTTAAGGATGGCCGAGCGCTCCGTGCAGTGGATGGCGTCTCACTCACATTGGATGCTGGCGAAACTCTCTGTCTGGTAGGTGAAAGCGGGTGCGGGAAAAGTGTCACTGCCCTGTCGATCGCACGCCTTGTTCCGACACCCCCAGCTCGCTATGTCGGAGGCCAGATCCTCGTCGACGGGGAAGATGTCCTTCGAATGAACCCTCGCCAGCTACGATCCATCCGCGGCGGGGTGGTCAGCTACATCTTCCAAGAGCCCAGTAGTTCCCTCAACCCGGTCTTCCGCGTCGGCAACCAGATCCTGGAGTCCTTGCAGCTTCATCGCCCCGAAGTTGCCCACACCGACGAGGTGCTTCGGTTGCTCAGACTCGTGGGCATCCCCGCGCCGGAATCTCGGCTTAAGGATTATCCGCACCAACTGTCGGGGGGGATGCAGCAGCGGATCATGATCGCCATGGCTCTGGCCAGCCATCCGCGTCTGCTAATCGCCGACGAGCCCACCACGGCATTGGACGTAACCATCCAAGCGCAGATCATCGAGTTGCTGCGCGAGTTGAAGCGGCAGTTCGAGATGAGCATGCTGCTCATCACCCACAATCTAGGCATCGTCGGAGATTTGGCAGATCGCGTGGCGGTGATGTATGCGGGACAGATTGTAGAACTCGCTTCCTCGCAGGACCTCCTCAGCCACCCAATGCATCCCTACACTCGGGCGCTCATGAACTCGGTGCCCAAGCTCAAATCAAAGCTGGACCGACTCCCTGCCATTCCCGGAAACGTTCCCAATCTTGGTTCCTTCCCAAGCGGCTGTCGTTTTCACCCTCGCTGCCCTCAAGTCCAGTCGGATTGCTCACAAACCACTCAGGAACTCCGCGAGGTTGCGCCCTCCCACTGGGTCCGCTGCGCTTACTCGAAATCATGAACCTCCTCGAAGTTCAAGGTCTCAAGGTCCATTTCCCCGTCAAACAGGGCCTGTTCAGTCGCGTGCGCAACCACGTGAAGGCAGTGGATGGGGTCAGTTTCACAGTCGGTCCTGGAGAAACGGTCGGCCTGGTGGGCGAGAGCGGATGTGGGAAAACCACTCTGGGGCGGGCGGTCATCCGACTTCTTCAGCCCACTGCTGGAAGCGTTTTATTCGAAGGCCAGGACCTCACCCATCTTTCCGGAGAAGCGCTCCGCACCAAGCGACGCCACTTTCAGATGATCTTTCAGGATCCCTATGGATCCCTCAACCCCCGCATGACGGTCGGAGAGATCATCGGGGAGGCTCTCGATATCCATCGACTGGCGGCAAACCCAGAGGCACGCCGAGTTCGGATCGAGGAGTTATTGCAACAGGTCGGGCTGGATCAGTCCCATGTCGGGCGCTACCCCCACGAGTTCAGCGGAGGTCAAAGGCAACGCATCGGGATCGCACGCGCGCTCGCGGTTCAGCCCAAGTTGATCGTCTGCGATGAGCCCGTTAGTGCGCTCGATGTCTCGGTGCAGGCCCAGGTGATCAATCTGCTGCAAGATCTTCAACGCAGTCTGGGAGTTGCCTATCTGTTCGTCGCACACGACCTTGCCGTGGTGGAGCATATCAGCCAACGGATCCTGGTGATGTATCTGGGACGGGTCGTGGAAACAGCGCCGTCACGCGAGCTCATTTCCGAACCCAAACACCCGTACACCCAGGCCCTGATCTCGGCTGTCCCGGAAGTCGATCCCGCCTCTAAGCGACAACGCATCATCCTGGCAGGCGACGTTCCATCGCCGATCAACCCGCCCCCCGGCTGCCCGTTCCATCCCCGGTGCCCGGTCGCCGAAGCCCGCTGCAAGGTCGAGATTCCGCTCCTCCGCGAAGTCACGCCCGGACACTGGGCGGCGTGCCACCTCGCGAGATAATTAGCTACGGCTGTTTCCTTTGATGACCGCTCCTTGCTACAGCACTCCCTCGTTCATGAACTCTATGACGCCCATACGATGCATCCTGGCTGGTTTGCTCCTTAATTCGTTCACCGTCTTGGGGGAAGAGTGGTACTGCGGTCGTGATCGTTTGTCCGCTCCGGTCTCGGCCGCTGATTCCAGCACCCGGCGTCACTACGCCCCGAGCAAGGAAATCAAGATTCGACATCTCGCCCTCGACATTACGCCAGATTTTCCTCATCGCTCGATTTCTGGGTCGGCCGTTCTGGCTTTCAGCCCGATCGCTCTGCCCCTAGCGGAATTGAAACTGGATGCTGTGGATCTTCGCGTGGAATCGGTGACCTCTAGCGAGACCCTACAGGCCTGGCAGTCCACCGGAACGGAGATACGCATTCAATTCGCTACGGAAGTGCCGGTAGGGAAAGAGAGCACCGTGACGGTTCATTACTCCGCGAGCCCAAGGCACGGTCTCTATTTTCGAACGCCAGAACTGGGCTACCCCGCCAGCGACAGTCACCTCTGGTCGCAAGGCGAGCCGATAGAATCGCGTCACTGGTTTCCATCGTTTGACGCGCCAAATGAGAAATTCACCAGTGAGCTGACCTGTCGAGTTCCTGACGGCATGACGGTGATCTCAAACGGCCGTCAAGTGTCCTCGCAGCTGGATCCCGCCACCGGACTCCGTGCCGTCCGCTGGCTGCAGGACAAGCCGCACGCCAACTATCTCATCGCGCTCGCTGCCGGCTACCTGAAAGGCATCGAATCAAAATACCGCGAGATCCCCATCGCACTCTATACCCCTGCGTCGCAGGTCGGATTCGCCGACAGAACCTTTGCGGGAACGGCTGAGATGCTGGCCTTTTTCGAACAGGAGACCGGCGTTCTCTATCCTTGGGACAAGTATTACCAAGTCTGCGTGAGCGACTATCACTGGGGCGGCATGGAAAACACCACCATGACCATCCTAAACGAAGGAACCTTGTACCCGGAAGGATTCGAGTCGCTGCGGAGCAGTGAGAGCTTGGTGGCTCACGAACTCGCTCACCAATGGTTTGGCGACCTGGTCACATGCAAGGATTGGAGTCATCTTTGGCTAAACGAGGGCTTCGCGACTTATTACGATGCGCTCTATCAAGGTCACAAACACGGCTCGGACGAGTTCCTATACACGATGTATCAAAGCGCGAAGGGGATCACGGCCGTGACGGATGATAAAATTCCGATGGTCTATCGCAAGTTCGGCCAACCCGAGGATCAGTTTAGCTTTCGCGCCTATCCGAAAGGAAGCTGGGTGCTTCACATGCTACGCAGCCAACTCGGCGAGACGCTCTACCGCCGCTGCGTGAAGACCTACCTGGAACGACATCGGTTCGGAAACGTGGAAACCTCAGACTTTGTTCGAGTCCTGGAAGAGCTCTCGGGACGTTCATTCGATCAATTTTTCGATCAGTACGTGTATCACGCTCAACAACCGGATCTGCGCGTCAGCTACGAGTGGCAGGAACGCACGAAGCTGGCCAAAGTTTCCATTAGCCAGGAGCAGAAGCTCAGCGAGGACGTGCTTCTCTTCTCCTTCCCCGCCACGCTTCGATTTCGCGGCGCGTTCGGAACGATAGATCGCGAAGTGAAGGTTCAGGAGAAGGTGGAGGAATTCTACGTTCCCCTGCCGCAAGCCCCGGAGACTGTCCGCTTTGATCCGAGGCTCGCTCTGCTCGCCAAAGTGTCCTTCGACCTACCACGGGAGCTCCTCCTCGCCCAGCTTGCGGATCGCTCCGACTCGATCGGTCGACTGCTCGCAATCGAGGGTCTTGCCAAGCAGACCGACGTCGTCACAGTAAGCAATCTCACCCAAGTCCTGACCGGCGATAGCTTCTACGGCGTGCGGATTGAAGCGTCGAAAGCGCTGCGTCGCATCAACACTCCGGAATCGCGCGAGGCACTGCGAAAGTCCCTGAGACAGGACGACGCCCGAGTTCGTCGCCAGGTTCTCGCGGATGCTGCGGGGCCTTACCAGGAGGAGAGCCTCCAGGTCCTTCTCCAGTCGCTCGCTACCGAAAAAAACCCGGATATCCAATCCAGCGCTCTAACGGCACTCGGCACCTATAGCCGCCCCGAGCTCCGATCCATATTACTGCAGAATCTAAATACCAATTCCTACCGAGCTCTACTGAGCGATGCTGCCCTGTCCGCCATCCGACTCCAAGACGATCCGAGTTACATCAATCCCGTCTTGTCAGCCCTGCGAGAGAACAGCAATCGCTGGCCGACCCCGGTTTTCAGTCGCGGACTAGAGCTCGTGGCGTATCTCGCCAGAGCCGAAGAGAAGAAGGATGCGGTGCGAGAGTTGCTCCTTGGACAACTAGAAAGTCTAAAGGACCGAGTTCAACTGGCGGCGATTCGCTCGCTGAAAACCCTTGCCGACCCCAAGGCCATCGGACCCCTCCAGCGATTCACGAGCCTATCCAAGGAAGATCCGATTCGAATCGCCGCCGACCAATCGCTTAGTGATCTCTATGCGAACAAACGACCGTCTGCGGAACTGGGAAGCGTGCGCACTGACCTTCTATCCCTGCAGCAGGAGAATCGGGACCTCAAAAAGGAGCTCAATTCGCTTAAGGAAAAGGTAGAGGCTCTCGGCGCGAAACCCAGCCGTGAGCCCTCACGCTCAAAGGTGGCTAGTCCCTCAAAACCACCGCTCCCCCCTCGCTGAAAGAAAAGGGCGAAGCCTCAGGACCGTTGTGGACCGCGTCCCCCCACTTCGCGAGCTGCGAACGAGAACCGGAGCCGATGGCCAAGGTTGGGGTGGCCTTTGGCTCGTCGGACTTCAGCGCCAACGGCGCGGAACCATTTCAGCCTGTGGGCAACGCCCCAGGATAACGCCGCATAATCCATTGAGGGCTAAAGGCCCGCTCTATCCCCTGCGCCGATGGATCGTGCCTTCAGCCCTCTGGTGTGTGGGTGGACCCTTCTCCTTGGGCGTTGCCCAAGGCTGGGATGGCGTTGGGCCTTTGGCCCGCAGAAATTCTCTTTTTGATCTCCGGAGTCGCAAGCTGCGAACGAGAACCGTCCGAATTCCCTGCCCTCCAATCTAAATTGAGAACGGCTGCCTATCCCTTTTAGGGGCTTGCTCAATTCACCCGCTGCTCTATTTCTACTGCGCCAGCAGGGCACAAATCGAAGATCACGTGGAATTCAAAGACTACTATAAGAGCTTGGGCGTTGCGCGCAGCGCGACGGCGGAGGAGATTAAGAAGGCGTTTCGCAATCTCGCGCGAAAGTATCATCCGGATGTCGCGAAGGACAAAAAACAGGCCGAAGAAAAGTTCAAGGAGATCAATGAGGCCTACGAGGTCTTGGGCGATCCAGAGAAACGTCGCCAGTACGACGAGTTGGGAGCGAACTGGAAGGAAGGAGCTCGAGCCCGGCAGGGCGCGGGCGGAGGAGGCAGTAGCCGGTCTGCGGGTGCCGACTTCGAATTTGAAGGAACGGGCTTCAGTGATTTTTTCGAGCAGTTCTTTGCCGGAAGGAATCGTGGGGGCGGATTCGGCGCGGGACCAGGCCGAGGATTTTCAGCCGCAGACGAAGCGGGCAGCCGTCCCACTCGAGGACGAGATATCGAGGGAGACCTCCTGGTCACTCTCGTGGAGACTCTCCAGGGCGCAGTGCGAACCGTGACTCTTCGTCGGGCGAATCCTCTGACCCAGCAACCGGAGACCGAGACCCTTCGAGTGCGAATCCCTTCCGGAGTGCACGAAGGACGGCTCATTCGCGTGGCGGGTCACGGGGAGCCTGCTGGACGAGGTTCGAAAGCGGGAGATCTCTACCTCCGTGTTCGATACGAACGTCATCCCGACTTTGAGGTCCAGGGCAACGATCTCCACACTGAGATCGATCTGGCTCCCTGGGAGGCTGTGCTCGGCGGACAGATTCGTGTTCCCACCCTCGAAGGAAGCGTCGCGCTGAAAATCACACCCGGAACCGTCCGAGGTCAACAGCTGCGCGTCCGAGGCCAGGGCCTTCCGACCGGTTCTCCGGGAACGAGGGGAAATCTCTACGTGCAAATCCTCATTGGCGTTCCCACGCAGGTCAGCGTCGAGGAAAAGTCCGCGTGGGAAGAGCTGGCCAAGCGTTCGTCCTACAAACCGCGCGAAGTCTAAAATCAAAACTGCTGGCATCCCCTAGCAGCCTGTCGCGGCGATTCCTAAGGGATAGCTCATCACAGTCGACCAGCAGTTCTCATTATGAGGAAAGGGTGAGCTCGACGGGGCCAGAGAGTCAGGAGGCGGAGTGAAAGAAGGGGGGAAACAGAACTGAACTCACCGCTCTGAGCGGTGTAAATTCTTGGGCAGATGCCCGAGCCTGCCATCGTCCAAAGCTGTCGCGTGAGTTCGGAAGGCTTTTTCTGGTGTGCGACAACGAGGGTTCCTCGTCGCCTGACGTTGGGGCGAATATTCCGTCTAAACGCACTTTACCCCCCCTCAAAGTGAAGAATCTCCATAATCCACGGGCCTGAAGCCTTTGTTTTTCTGTTCACTTGTAGCCATACATCTGTAATATTAACGCTTGTTTGGTAAAGCGTTCAGTGCTACATACGTAGCCAGCATGAAGCCCGCGCGCCGCGTTCATCTCGAAATCCAAAAGCATCGTTCGTCTTTCTACGGGGTCTTACGTTCTTCCTTCCGCGAAGACGGCCACGTCAAACACTCCAATCACGGACGCATCACCGGCCTGGCGCTGGAGCAACTCCAACTCATCCAGGCGGCCTTCCGCGGTGACGTCGTTCCCAAAGATGCCCCCGAAGCCTTTCAGGTTCTTTCCTCCAAGGAATACGGTGCAAGTTCTGCGTTGCTCGCGTTAGCCAAAGAGCTGGGCTTGCCCCAGATGATCTATTCGCGCAACGAGCCATGGGTCAACGACTGCATGGCGATGATCATTGGTCGAATTCTCTACGCGGGCAGCAAACTCTCCTTATCCCATCAGTGGAAAAACACGGTGCTCTGGGAACGGTGCGGCGTGTCGGGGCCTGTCGACGTCGAGCAACACTGCTACGAACCGATGGACCGATTGCTCG
>JAYTTC010000160.1:0-2342 GCA_043745255.1 Verrucomicrobiales bacterium | reverse complement strand
CTCCAGCTCAAGTGTTTCACCGCCATCGAAATCCTTCACCTGGCTTGGCTGGCGAAAAAGTCCACCCGTGAGACCTTGCTCGAGCTGAAGGATGCGGGCCTCGATTCTATCACTGGGGGCGGCGCTGAAATTTTCCGCAAAGAGGTTCGCTCGATCATCGCGCGGGGTAAGGAATCCGCCGAGGAGTATTTGGAGGTGCATCGTGTCTGGCATGGGCTCGGAGGACGAAGCACCTGCACCATGCTCTACGGGCATCTGGAGTCCTTGGAGGATCGGGTTGATCACCTCCGGCAACTTCGAGAGCTGCAGGACGAGACCCATGGGTTTACCGGATTCATCCCGCTGGCCTATCAGACGGAGAACAATCAAATCCCGGTGAAACATTCTCCCACCGGTTTTGATTCGCTTCGAACTCTGGCGATCAGCCGAATCTATTTGGATAATTTCGATCACCTCACTGCCTACTGGGTGGGTCTCGGGATGAAGGTCGCACAGATCGCCTTGAGCTACGGAGCGGATGATCTGCATGGGACGATCCTGGAGGAGCATATCTTCCACATGGCCGGGGCCAAATCGCCGCAGCTGCAGACCGAAGCGGAAATGGTGAAGGCGATTCGCGAGGCGGGACGGGATCCAGTGCAGCGAAATACCTTCTATGAGCCGTTGGGCGCGGTGTAATGGAACTCGGGACGAGAGCCCCAAAAGCGGGGCTGAGCGCGACAGCCGCTAGAGCACATCAGGCCCGGCGGGGAGATGAGTAGCCGCGAAGAGGCGCAGAATAAGCAAAAAAGAAAACGAGGATTGTTCCCAGGGATTTCGGTCATTTCCATAGCTGCGGTCGACGGACTCAGTTGCAAAGATATTGGCTGTGCAGGGTCCCTCTCAGGCCGTACGGGTGCGATTATAAGTGGGTGAGAATGGAGTCTCGCCGATTCGAAGAGATGGGACGGCCTTGCCTTCACGCCCGATGGCCCCGCACCCTCAAAGGGCTCGTAGTCGCCCCCATACTCGACGCGACGTGTGAGTGATTCGCTCTTGCGCTTTGGAGGTGGCGATGCGAAATGCGGGGATGAGCCTGAGACCTGAGACTCCGCCCATCCGGCGTCACTTCGCCAGCGACAACTATGCTGGAGTCTGTCCTGAGGTGTGGGAGGCGCTTCGCGCCGCCGATGCCGACCATGTTCCCGGATACGGGGATGATCCTCACACCGCGCGCTCGCAGGCGCTCTTTCGTCAACTGTTCGACACCGACTGCGAGGTGCACTTTGTTTTCAACGGCACCGCGGCCAATTCCTTGGTCATCGCCGCAGCCTGCGATGCCTTCCACGCCGTCATCTGCCACGCCTATTCCCACGTGGAGACCGACGAATCAAACGCTCCCGGCTTTTTTGCCCATGGCGTCAAAACTCTCCCGATCGACACACCCCTGGCAAAACTGATCCCCTCAGAAGTGGAGCGGGTATTTCGCGCTCGACGTGACATTCACGCCTCCGCACCCCGCGTGCTCACTCTCACGCAATCCACCGAACTGGGAACGGTCTACACTCTCGACGAATTGAGCGCCCTTTCCTCCAGCGCGCACGCCCTGGGGATGGTGGTGCATCTCGACGGAGCGCGGTTTGCCAACGCCGCCGCGAGTCTCGAAGTCCCCCCCGCCGATCTTACCTGGAAGGCAGGCATCGACGCCTTATGCTTCGGAGGGACGAAGAATGGCATGCTAGGAAGCGAAGCCGTGGTGTTCTTTAACCGAGATCTGGCGCACTCGTTTAAACGCCGCTGCAAGCAATCCGGTCAGCTCGCCTCCAAGATGAGATACCATGCGGCTCAATGGATCGGCATGCTCGAAGGAGGTGCCTGGCTGCGACATGCCCGTCATGCCAACTCGATGGCTGCCTTGCTGGAGGAACAGCTTCGCAGCGTCCCGGAGCTCCAGATCCTCTACCCCCGGCAGGCCAATGCGGTCTTCGCGGCGATGCCTCGTCAACTCGCCGACCGATTGATGGAGCGGGGATGGAAATTCTACAACGACGTAGGCCCCGGCGGAGCTCGCCTGATGTGCGCCTGGAATACCACTGCAGCGGATGTGGCCAGTTTCGCAAGCGATGCTAGATTACTGTCAGCGTCGTGACGGGCGAGGGCCTCGGCGGACGAGTGGGACGAAGGGTTCTGCGTCAGGCCAGGCTGGTTCTTGGACTCTTTCCCTGCGACGCATCGGGGTGGAGTATGAGCGCTGGAAACGAGCAGTATCAGGTGCGTGTGTTGTTTGACGAGACCCACAGCGAAAGCTGGTCGATCTCGAAGGAAAAGGCGCGCCAGATCAGCCCTCATTATCCGGAGTATTC
>JAYTTC010000159.1:0-2348 GCA_043745255.1 Verrucomicrobiales bacterium | reverse complement strand
TTCCGCGTCGCTGCTGCCAGGGGGGTTTGTGGGAGAGGACATCTTCTTCGTCATCTCTGGCTATCACATCTCATCGCTTCTCTTCAGGGAGCTGGCTGAGGACCGATTTTCAATCGCCGCATTCTACGCGAGGCGCATCAAGCGCATCTTTCCAGCGCTCACCGTGGTCCTGCTCGCGACAGGCGTCCTCGGCTGGTGCGTCCTCTTCCCGCAGGAGTTCCGCAACGTCGGAAAGCACATGATTGGAGGAGCGGCATTCGTCTCGAACATCCTCTTTTACCGGGAGACAGGTTACTTCGCGGAGTCCGCGGAGTACAAGCCTCTGCTCCACCTCTGGTCACTCGGCATCGAGGAGCAGTTCTACATCCTGTTTCCGCTCGTCCTCTGGCTCATCCATCGCAAGGGCTGGGCCACCACGCGCCTTCTCCTCATCCTGCTCGGTGCCTCGTTCGCACTCTCCCTCAGGGCCACCTTCAGCCAGCCGAGCTTCGCATTTTATTTCCCGGCGACACGGTTCTGGGAGCTGCTCGTTGGCGCTACCCTCGCGTCGATCGAACTAAGCCGCCGGAATCGAACGGCTGTCGCGCTCGATGAGACCCTGGCAGTGAGGGGCTTGGAAATTGCGCTCCCGTATGTCGGCATGGCAATGATCCTCGGAAGCACCCTGTTTCTCAGCAGGCGCAGCGCGTTTCCCGGTGCGTGGGCCCTGCTGCCCACCCTCGGTACCGCCCTCGTGATCGCGTCAGGCGACAGACCGTCGCACATCCGTCGTATCCTCAGCAGCAAGGTCATCCTGAGCATCGGCCTGATCAGCTACCCGCTTTATCTCTGGCATTGGCCGTTGCTCTCTTACACCCGCACGGTCGCACAGGGGACGCTGGGGCCCGCCATGCTCGCCGTAGTCATGGCTGCCTCGTTCTCCATGGCGGTGCTGACCTACTGGTTTGTCGAGCGCCCGATACGATTTGGACGGTGGTTCGGTGCCAGGAAGATCCTCGCGCTCTCCGGTGCCATGATCGGATTGGTGGTTGCCGGAGGGCTTATTCAACGTCAGATCCTGCCTGCGCGCCTGGGGTTGAATCCCGAGGGAAAGGAGGCATCCAGAGCGATGAGCGATTGGAGTTATCCGTTTGCGGACAACTACCGTGTCACCCGCGGTTTCAAGAACGACGTGACCCTGGCTGGGGGCAGGACCGGCTCGACGGTGCTGTTCATCGGCGATTCCCACATGCAGCACTACTGGCCCCGGATCGAGTGGGTCATCACCAACTCGCCCGGGACGGCGCGGCCCGTTACCATGACGACAGCCGGTTCAAACCCCCCACTTCCGAAGATCAATCGGGCCAAGGAGGGGTTTGCATGCGACAAGTTCTTCGAGTTCGCCATGGAGGAGGGGGCAAAAACCAACGTCGGCACCGTGGTCTTCACATGCGCGTGGGAGAGGTACTTCATCGGTTACTTTCCGGGAGGCCACCCCGAGGTGATACATCTCGTGGACGACAGCGAAAAGACCCCGGTGGTTCTTGGAACTCCCGCAGCGGACCGGGTGTTCGCCGGATTCGGCCAGGCGATCGCCAGCCTGGTGGGGATGGGCAAGGAAGTGGTCGTCATCCTATCCACTCCGACATCGCCAGCCTGGAACCCGAAATCGACTTCGAGGCTTGCGCTCCATCCGGCGGCATCGCAGCCGATGCGGGTTGAACGCAAGGCCTTCGAGGAGTTTGTTTCCCCGGTCCGGAAGCCGCTTCTCGAGGCCGTGCTCTCCAACGGAGGCAAGATCATTGATCCCCTCGACTATTTTGACGAGGAGGGATTCTTCAACGGCAAGACTCTCGAGGGACGATTCCGTTACAGGGATGCCAATCACTTTCGCCCATTTTATGTGAAGGAAAAGGCAACTTTTCTCGACCCGATCATTCAGGCGCACGGAGTGCAGCCAACGAAATAGCCCATGACTTCACCTGCCGTCGCAACCCGGAGCTGCCAAGCCGGAGGTTCAGGGCCTTAACTAACTACCATTCCGGTCAGTCCCTGTTATTCCAAATCGGGAGATACCAGGCGAGGAGTGAACGCGGTTTGTGAGCCAATTGAGAAATAAAATCACAGCTCCGCCGCAAGGGATCTTGAGTGGGGAGACTGCGGCTGCGAGGGAAGAGGACGTGAAGAAGATCCGTTAACGGACGGCACGGGGTGTGATTAAAATTGGGTGAGAATGGAGTCTCGCATATTCGAAGAGGTGGGACGGGGATGGGGATGGGCCGATACGGCCCACGCTACAGAACTACAGCTGGCGTGCCTTCGCACGGTTTCCATCTTCTGTAGTGTCGTCCGTATCGGACGATCGGGAC
>JAYTTC010000158.1:0-8630 GCA_043745255.1 Verrucomicrobiales bacterium | reverse complement strand
GTAGGACCACCCTCCGTTACGTCTGCGGAAGCGGTGCCGTGGATTATCTCCTCTTTGTTCCGCTCGTCCGATTGAACGCAGTCCGACGTCAGGGAAATTCACTCCTGGTGGACTGGAGTGGTGATGGGGTCCTTCATTGGTCAACGTCCCTCACAGGCACCTACCTTCCTTATTCGGCAGAGCAGGAAAGCCCAGCGACTTTCCCCATCTTAACTTCGGAGCCGGGGCGTTTTTTTAAGTTGATAGCTCACCAGCCTCAACGCGAACCGTTCGTCGGAGCTGTTCCGCCGTTTTTGCGTGCCGATGATTCAAGGTAGATGAATCGAGCGCTTCCAAGGGACTGCCTCTCAGGGCCTGGCTTTACCCGGCATCTGCGAGGGCTCGTGGTGCCGCTGCTCATTCAGGTCTTATGCCTTTCCAGCCTTCAGGGTGCCCCGCCACGGAATTGGATCCCGTCCAGCGGTTATCGCTCCTTCCCGATCGAGGTGGCACTCTCCACCCACGCCGGTTTCTCGCTGCAGTCTCCGGAATCGACCGGCTTAACTTTCACCAACGTTGTATCACGTTCGCATCTGATCACCAATGTGATCGCGTTAAATGGCTCTGGGGTGGCGGCGGGTGATGTGGACGGAGACGGCTGGTGCGATCTCTATTTTTGCTCCCTGGAAGGTTCCAATGCGCTCTTCCGAAATCTAGGAGGATGGCGGTTTGAAAATATCACCGCGAGGGCTGGAGTCGGCTGTGATGGGATGGAATCCACCGGAGCCGCGTTTGCGGATCTTGATGGGGATGGGGATCTGGATCTGATCGTCAATTCGATGGGCCATGGAACCTCAGTCTTTTTGAACGATGGGCACGGTCAGTTTCATCGAATCGCGCTGCTGAATCCTGGAGGCGGAGGAACCTCTCTCGCGTTGGCAGACATCGATGGGGATGGGGACCTGGATCTCTACATTGCGAACTACCGAGTGCAGACCATGCGCGATGATCCCAGCGCCCGCTTCGAAGTGAAGAACGACGAGGGCGAGCCCCGGGTGGTCAAGGTCAACGGTCGATCGGTGTCGGATCCGGATCTCGCGGGGCGATATCGCGTCGGGCCCAAAGGGAAGATCCTGGAGGACGGAGAGCCTGATCTCCTGCTTCTCAACGATGGCAAGGGTAACTTCACTCCCTGCTCTTTTACCGACGGCCGATTTCTCGATGTCGATGGCAAGGCTTTGACGCATCCGCCCTATGACTGGGGGCTGAGCGTGATGTTCCGGGATATCAACCAGGACGGAGCTCCGGATCTATATGTCTGCAACGACT
The DNA here is from genome assembly GCA_043745255.1 of Verrucomicrobiales bacterium. Classification (GTDB taxonomy): domain Bacteria; phylum Verrucomicrobiota; class Verrucomicrobiia; order Limisphaerales; family UBA11320; genus UBA11320. Next base: position 7,322 of record JAYTTC010000158.1, on the reverse strand, counting down.
TTCATAGCCCGGATCGGATTTGGATCAACGAGGGGCATGGTCGATTCAAAGCCTTGCCGACCCTCTCGCTTCGATCGACGAGTTATTTCTCCATGGGTGTCGATTTCGCTGATATCAATCGCGATGGCTTGGATGATTTCTTTGTGGCGGACATGCAGAGCCGCACCCATGTGAAACGTCATACTCTCGTGCCGGATTTGCCCGCGGCTTCCGCTCTTGGGGCTCCACTCAACGATCGAGCGCAGTATCCGATGAACTCGATGTTCCTCAATCGAGGGAGTGCAGTGTTCTCTGAGATCGCCCTTCTTGCCGGGGTGAATGCCTCGGATTGGTCCTGGTCGCCGGTTTTTTTGGATGTGGATCTCGACGGTTACGAGGATCTTCTCATCACCACCGGAGTGGAGTTGGAAATGATGAACATGGATGTCATTGGGGATGGAGAGCGCAAAAAAGCAGAGCAGGCCATCGCCGGTCGAGATCTGCTTGGCTTGCGCGGCATGTTCTCCCGAATGGCGACCGAAAGCGTGGCGTTTCGGAATCGAGGCGATCTGACGTTTGAGGACGTCAGCGCGGCGTGGAGGTTCAATCTCCCGAGAGTGGCCCAGGGTATGGCCTTGGCCGACCTCGACAATGACGGTGATCTGGATGTAGTGATCAATAATATGAACGAGGTGGCATCGCTGCTTCGCAACGATGTGACAGCTCCCCGCCTGGGAGTTCGTTTAAAGGGGAAGGCCCCCAATACCCGAGGGATCGGCGCACGACTGCGAGTGCTCGGCGGCCCGGTCATTCAAACTCAGGAGATGATCTCGGGCGGGCGCTACCTTTCATCGGATGATGCGCAGCGGACCTTCGCCGCAGGCGCTGGGTCTAATCCCTTGTCGGTCGAAGTGACCTGGCGATCCGGCGCGCGATCGACCCTGACATCACTGGCTCCGAATCAGGTGGTCGAGATCTCCGAGGAAACCAGCTCAGCAAGTCCGTCTCTCGTCCCCTCCCCATCCCCCTCGCCCTGGTTTGAGGATCTGAGTGTTTTGCTCAATCATCGCCATCAAGACGAACCCTTCGATGAGTTGCAGCGCCAACCGCTGCTTCCGCGTCGATTGAGCCAGCTGGGTCCGGGAGTGGCTTGGAGCGATTTTGATGACGACGGCTGGGAGGATCTGATCGTGGGTGCAGGTCGTGGCGGTCTTACCGCAGTGTTTAAGAATCACGAAGGCAAATCTTTTTCGGTGGTGACCAATGCATCCCTCCTTCGTCGAGTGCCTCGTGATCAGACTGGAATCGCGGCATTCGGCGCCACGGTGTTCATGGGAGCTTCGAACTATGAGGACGGTCAGACCCATGGCGGATTAGTGCGGGTTTACGATCTGAAGCGCGGTGCAGGTGGCGACAGCATTCTTGGGGTTCCTTTCAGTACTGGGCCCTTGGCCTTGGCGGATGTCGATGGGGATGGGGACCTCGATGTGTTCGTCGGCGGGCGATGTTTGGCCGGCCGTTACCCCGAGCCGGCGGCGTCCTATCTTATGCGAAACGACGGAGGCCGACTGACGCTGTGGCATACGTTCGAGGATCTCGGGCGAGTGAGCGCGGCGGTGTTCACGGATCTCGGCGGGAAAGGGAATCTTGATTTGGTTGTGGCCTGCGATTGGGGCGGGTTGCGCGTTTTTCGCGCCCTCGCGAAACACCCGCAGGAGATTACTGAGTCACTCGGATTGGCTGCCTTTACTGGATTGTGGAACGGAGTGACTGCAGGGGATTTGGACGGCGATGGACGAATGGACTTGGTGGCCTCCAATTGGGGTTGGAACCACGAGATGCAGCAGCATGTGGCGAGCGGGAATCGGATTTTCTACGGGGACTTCTCCGATTCGGGATCGGTAAGCGTCCTTGAATCCTACTTCGATCCCGTTCTCCAGAAAGTAGTGCCCTATCGCAATCTGATGACCGTGAGCCGGGCGATTCCGTTCATTCGCGAGCGGGTGACACGATTCCAGCAGTACGGGGAATCCAGTGTCGCGGAGATCTTGGGAGATCGATTTTCTCTTGCTCGCGAAATTTCTGTCGCCACCTTTACCAGCACCCTCTTCTTGAATCGGGGAGATCACTTTGAGGCGCATGCACTGCCTGCGGAGGCGCAGTTCGCACCGGCCTTTGGAGTGAACGTGGCCGATCTGGACGGCGATGGACGCGAGGATGTTTTTCTGAGTCAGAATTTCTTTGGCACGGATGCGGAAACTCCGCGATATGCGGGGGGATTCGGTCTGGTGCTTCAAGGGGACGGTCGAGGTGGATTTCGACCGCTGCCTCCGATCGAAAGCGGAATCATGATCCCAGGGGAACAGCGAGGCTCGGCTCTCGCCGACTTCGATGGAGATGGGCGCGTGGATTTGGTGGTGGCCCAGAATAGCGACGCAACTAGGCTTTTCCACAACCGCCAGGCGAAGCCCGGGCTTCGGGTGAAATTGCGCGGTGGCACGGGAAACCCCGCAGCCGTGGGAGCGGTCTTGCAACTCGAGGGTGAGGGAATGAAAAGCTATGCGCGGGAAATTCATGCGGGCTCTGGATACTGGTCCAATGACGGGGCGGTGCAGGTGATGACCCTGAGCGAGGCTCCGCGACGACTTCGGGTGCGATGGCCAGGGGGTGTATCGACGGTGACTGAGTTGGTCCCCGGCGCGCGGGAAGTGACCGTAGTCGCTCCGTCGGGAGGAACTGTGCCGTGAGGCCGGATCGACTCCGATTTTGCATCGCCCTGCTGTTCGGGATATCGCATCTCGCCACTGCGGCTGAGCTATTCGATCAGCATCCGGGTTATCGATCCCGACCGCTGCAGATTTCTGCAAGCGGCAAAACCGGATTCACCCTGGTCTCACCCGTCACGAGCGGGATTACCTTCTCAAATCAACTCTCTGAAACGCGCTCCATTCGGAATCGCAATCTGGTCAGCGGATCCGGATTGGCTGCGGGCGATGTGGATGGGGACGGTCGCGTGGATCTGTACTTCTGCAATCTCGACGGCGCGAATGTCCTGTATCGCAATCTGGGGAATTGGAGGTTTGAGGACATCACTGCGGAAGCGGGGGTCGCATGCCCAGATCGGGATGCCACCGGGGCCTGCTTCGCGGATGTGGATGGCGACGGCGACCTCGATCTGCTGGTGAACTCGCTCAACGGCGGCACTCAACTATATCTGAACGACGGCAAGGGACATTTCACAGAATCCACCGCTGCCGGTGGGCTGAGCTCTAAGCGCGGCAGCACATCCATGGCCCTGGCGGACATTGATGGTGATGGCGATCTTGACCTGTACGTCGCCAACTACCGGCCGGTGACGATGCTCGATTCGCCGGGCACCCAGTTCCGTGTCGAACAGGAGAATGGCAAGGCGCGAGTCGTGAGTATCAACGGACTTCCGGCATCGCTTCCCGACTTTACCAATCGCTTTGAGGTCGGCCCTAAAGGAGACATTCTGGAATATGGCGAGCCTGATGATCTGTATCTAAACGATGGTCGGGGCCATTTCACTCGACGGCCGTTCACGGATGGCTCCTTTCGAGACGTGGATGGAAAACCGGTCCTGCAAGAGGATCGCGGCTGGGGGTTGGCGGTGCAGTTTCATGATCTGAATGGGGATGGCGCTCCCGATATTTATGTGTGCAACGATCTCTTCACTCCTGATCGCATCTGGATGAATGACGGTCGGGGTGGATTCCGAGAGATCTCCTTCGAGTCGATTCGTAACTCGAGCACATTCTCGATGGGGGTGGATGTGGCGGACATCAACCGTGATGGCTTCGCGGACTTGTTCGTCGTCGATATGCTCAGCCGTGACCGTGAGCATCGACTGGTGCAGGTGGCGGGATCCGCGCCCTCGGCATCCGCGCCCGGCCAGTTTCTGAAACGAGTCCAGGTCCCAAGGAATGTGCTCCAGTTGAATCGTGGCGATGGGACGTTCGCGGAGGTGGCGTATTGGGCGAGGGTCGAAGCCTCTGGATGGTCATGGGGGCCGATCTTTTTAGACGTGGATCTGGATGGCTACGAGGATCTGCTCATCAGCAACGGACAACTCCGCGATTTCCAAAGCATCGATGTCGCCGCGCGCCTCGAAGAGGCCAAGGCAGGGAAGGCGTTCTCCTTCGATCGAATGTTGGAGGTGTTGCGACAGTTTCCCGGCCTCTACACGCCCAAAGTCGCGTTCCGAAATCGGCATGACGGAACTTTTGAGGAAATCGGCGCGGAGTGGGGTTTCAACCAAACCACCCTCTCCCAAGGAATGGCACTGGCGGATCTCGATGGGGACGGGGATTTGGACGTGATCATGAACACGCTGAACGGTTCCGCGACGATTCTCCGGAACGAAACCAGCGCGCCTCGGATCGCGGTGCGATTGCGTGGCCTTTCTCCAAACACCGCGGGCATTGGCGCAACTATTCGAGTGCTGGGAGGGCCCGTGACGCAGTCCGCTGAGATGATTTGCGGAGGTCGATATCTGTCCTCAGATGAATCGCTGCGTGTCTTCGCCGCCGGATCTCACACCAACCGATTGCAGATCGAAGTGACCTGGCGGAGCGGGAAACAGACGCGAGTGTCCGATGTCGCCGCAGACTCTCTCTGCGAAATTGAAGAGGCGGGGGCCCTTCAGAAGCGGCCTGCGACCCCTCTCGATCCAAAGCCGGCAGTGTCGATGCCGTGGTTTTCGGATCGCAGCGGTCTCTTAAAGCATCAGCATTCGGAAGACGATTTTGACGACTTCGCGCGCGAACCGTTGTTGCCCCATCGACTCAGTCAGTTGGGCCCCGGAGTGAGTTGGCTCGATGTGGACGCGGACGGATGGGAAGACCTGGTGATCCCCGGCGGGCGGGGAGGCACGCTGGCGGTGTTTCACAACAATGCAGGTCGCGGCTTCCAACGAGTGTCCGAGCCGATGCTCAATCGTCCAGCAGGTCGCGACCAGACCGCAGCTCTCGGAATGGGGAATGCCATGATAGTCGGGTCCTCGAACTACAAGGACGGCACGACCCATGGAGGTTGCGCACGCCTATACGATTTCGCCCGCAAAGCGAGCGGGGAGATTCTTCTTGGAAAGTCCATGAACGTGGGACCGATCGCGATGAGCGATATGGACGGCGATGGAATGCTGGAATTGTTTGTCGGGGGGAGGTCGGTGCCGGGCAGGTATCCTGAGCCCGCTCCTTCCGTGCTCTTCCGAAACGACGGAGGGCGCTTCGTTGAAGTCTATCGATGGGATTCCTTGGGAATGGTCAGCGGCGCAGTGTTCACAGACCTGGACGGGGATGGTCAGCCAGAGCTGGTTTTAGCGACGGAATGGGGCCCGGTTCGAGTGTTTACCCATCTGGGTGAGCATCCACGCGAGATCACTGCGGAGCTCGGGCTCGATGCCTTCAAGGGATGGTGGAACAGCGTGGCGGCGGGAGACTTTGATGGTGATGGTAGGATGGATCTCGTGGCGGGCAACTGGGGCATGAACACCAAGCATCGTGTATCCCCTGAACAACCTCTGCGGCTTCACTACGGTGATTTCAAAGGCGACGGAGGGGTGGAGTGTGTGGTCGGTTCGCTCGATCCGCTCAGTGGGCGTGAGATGTTCGAGCGAGGACTGCACATTTATGGGAATATTCTCCCGTTTCTCAGAGAGCGCGCCTCGAGTTACACGGTGTTCGCTCAAGCCTCGCTTCCAGAAATGCTGGGCGAAGAATTGAAGCAGGCGATGATCCTGGAGGTGAATACATTGTCGTCGATGGTTTTTCTGAATCGAGGCGGAAGACTAGACGCTCGCCCTCTTCCGACGGAGGCGCAATGGTCGCCAGTCTTTGGTCTATCGATCGGGGATTTTGATGGAGACGGGCACGAGGATCTCTTTCTCGCTCAGAACTATTCTGGAAATGATCTGGAGACTCCTCGTAGCGACGCCGGCCGCGGGCTTTGGTTGCGCGGAAACGGGAGGGGCGAGTTTCAATCGGTTCCGGGTCAGGAATCCGGCGTGACCGCCTACGGAGATCAACGGGGTTCCGCTCTTGCTGATTATGATGGAGACGGGCGCCTGGATCTCGTCCTGACCCAGAACGGCAGCGAAACAAAACTGTATCACAATGAGCGGGCGCGCCCCGGGATCAGAGTGCATTTGAAGGGTCCCGCAGGCAATCCAACCGGTGCTGGCGCTGTGCTCCGTCTCCAGTCGAAGGTGGGCAAGGGCTATGCGAGAGAGGTGCATATGGGCGGCGGCTATTGGTCGGTGGATGGAGCGACTCAGGTGATGACATCGGTGGACACGGTCGAGGCGATCACCGTTCGATGGCCCGACGGGAGCTTCGCGACCGTTCCGGTACCCACTGGCACAAAGGAACTGACTCTGACTTGGAAACCGAAAGAAACGGGAAGATGAGTTTAATGCGAGAGAGTGATGGACGACAAGGGAGGGAGTCGGCTCCGTCCATCACCGCGGGGGCTTGGCGATTGCTCGCATTCGGACTCTTTTTGTGGACTGGAACTCTGTGCGGACAGGAACTGAAGTGGCAGGCCTTTCCCGGCTATCGCGCTGCCGTTTTGACTTTGCCTCCCTCAGGGCGCACGGGGTTCTCACTGCTCTCCCCGGCGGAAACGGGTCTGGTGTTCACCAACGAGCTTTCTGATCTGGCGGTGGCACGGAATCGGATTCTGGAAAACGGATCCGGCGTGGCGCTCGGGGATGTGGATGGCGACGGACTTTGCGATGTGTATCTCTGCCGACTCGAAGGCGACAACGTGCTGTTCCGCAATCTGGGGAATTGGAAGTTTGAGGACATCACCTCCCAGTCGGGTGTGGCCTGCTCCAATCAATATTCGACCGGTGCGGTGCTGGCAGACATCGATGGCGATGGGGATCTGGATCTGTTGGTGAACTCCATAGGAGGCGGCACGCGCTGTTTCTTCAATGACGGCAAGAGCCACTTTACCGAATTGACCGATAGCCGTCTCGTGCATCGCTTCGGCAGCACGTCGATGGCACTGGCGGACACCGATGGCGATGGAGATCTGGATCTGTATGTGGTGAATTATTCCACGGTAACGCATCGCGACAATCCGCCCGGCCTGAAAGTGGAGGCTCGGATGAAGGACGGGAAAGTGGTGATGACCCCCGAGGACCGGTTTATTCCCTTCTCTCGAGGCAACGGAGGAGTAGAGGCGATTGAGGTGGGTGAGCGGGATTTTCTCTACGTGAACGACGGGCATGGACGCTTTCTTCCGGTCTCCTGGACAGCGGGCTCCTTTCTGGATGAAAGGGGAAAGCCCTATACGGCAGCGCCGCACGGCTGGGGATT
>JAYTTC010000157.1:0-2353 GCA_043745255.1 Verrucomicrobiales bacterium | reverse complement strand
TCCTGGTGGCCGATCGAGTCCAGAAGCATTTCTTCCACGGCGGAGCGCTCACCGCCACCAATGTGCTCGGCCACTATGCTCGTCTCAAGACCGAGCTGGACCCGGTGATGCAGTATGTCTTCAAGCAGTCGGTGATCGACAGCTATATGGCACCGTGGACTCTGCAGCGTCCTGGAATCCTGCTCAGCAACCTTCATAGTGCCGGGCTCTGGCCCGCCACCGCCGCGCCAGAGTTCAGTCTGCCGGGGGGACAAATCCTTCCCGGGACCACGGTATCGCTAGGGAACAGTCCTGGCGGCGACAAGGTGTACTACACTCTCGACGGCTCCGATCCTCGTGCGGTCGGGGGTGCGGCCGCAGGGCTACTCTATGACCTCCCCATAGCCATCACGGCACCGGGGACTCTTCGTGCACGGGTCCTGCGCGGCGGAGAATGGAGTCCGATCTCCGAAGCGGCTTTTGCCTTCCCCCCGCCGCCGTCGCTGGCGATCACAGAGATTAACTACGAGCCCACTCCGTTTGAGTCCCTGGATGGACAGCCCTTCGAATTCGTCGAGATCCAGAACCAAGGGACAGAAAAAGCCTACCTCGCTGGAGTGGCGTTCACTGCAGGAATCGACTTCGCCTTCCCCATCAGCGCGACGCTTGAGCCAGGAGCCTTCGCTGTCATCGCCAAGGATGCAGCCGCATTCGCGTCACGCTATTCAGGCGTGACTGCAGCAGGCCAGTATTCCGGGAAACTTGATAATAACGGCGAGAGGCTGACTCTCTCCTACTACAGCACGAATGTGTTGTTCTCGGTGCATTACGACGATAACTCTCCCTGGCCTGAAGGCCCCGCCGGCCTGGGGTTCACACTCGTGCCAAGCGAGGGAGCGAGCTCCGATCCGGACTCCCCGGTCTACTGGCGAAGCAGTGCCAGCCTGGACGGATCTCCCGGGGCAGCCGATGCGGCCTTGATGCTCTCGCCAGTGGTGATCAACGAAATCCTGCCACGATCGGGGTTAGCTATTGGGTGGCAATTAGAGCTCTACAACCCGACATCCACGGCGGTCGACCTCAGCGGATGGCTCATCTCGGACGGAACGGTGGACGTCACTCCCTATCGTTTGCCCGTAGGCACTCTGATGGCCGCGTCCGGTTTCCTGACACTCGACGAGCAGCAGGTTTCACAGGGATCGCCGACCAGTGCCAACCTTGTGCGCCCAACGGGAGGCAGACTCAGTTTGCTCTCCGGGGACCGCGCCGGAAACCTAACCGGTTACACCCACACGATGGACTATCCGCCAACCCCGCAGGGCGTCTCTATCGGTCGGCTGTTACTCAGCACAGGCGAGGAGACGTTCACGCCCATGACGGCTTCCACCCTGGGTGCTAGAAACAGCACGCCACGCTTCGGCCCCGTGCTCATCACCGAGATTCAATATCAGCCCACTCCTGGAAACTACGAGTTCATCGAGCTCGCGAATACGGGAACCACCGAGGTTTCTCTCTACGACGCATCATTGGCCTCTGGGTGGCGTGTGTCCGGAATCGGATATACCTTCAGCTTAGGTACAGTGTTGGCCCCGGATGAGATTATTCTAATCACCGAGGTCGACCCGATGACCTTTCGCGTGAAATACGATATCCCTGCCTCAGTTCGAATTTTCGGTCCATGGAATGGCGGGCTCCAATCGGGTGGAGAGCGCGTCACACTGGAGATGCCGCTGACGATCGCGAGGGCAACGGTCTACACCGTCAAGGACACGGTGCGATATGCCGACCACGAGCCGTGGCCACTGGAGGCAGCCGGTTTGGGAGGATCGCTCCAGCGAGCTACTCCAGATGCTTTTGGCGATGAGCCCTTGAGCTGGCGCGGGGTGACACCCAGTCCCGGCAAGGTCAACTACCTCGGTTCCAATACGGAAAAAACACCTGATCTTCGAACGGCTGGGGAAATAGGGTTTCTCCCTCTTGGGCAAAGTTTGGTTCTCACCGCCCTTATTTCGAGTGAAGCGCCCCGGCCGGAACAGATCGAGATCTATGCCGACGGGCTTCTTCTGGGTCGGGACACTCTGCCTCCGTATCAGCTCACCTGGACACCTTCCCGAGCAGGAACCTACCAGCTTCGAGCCCGCTCCGTGTATGGAGACGAGCGTTATGATTCCTCTACGTTGCCCTTCCGAGTGCTCAATGTTCAATCGACCAATCTGACCCTGATCCCTGCGGGTTCGATTTGGAAATACCTCGATGATGGAGTCGACCAAAGTAATCGCTGGTGGGGACTCACCTTTGACGACTCTGCCTGGGGCTCCGGCCCAGCCCAACTGGGGTATGGCGAGGGCGACGAGAAGACGCTCTTACGCTATGG
>JAYTTC010000156.1:0-2353 GCA_043745255.1 Verrucomicrobiales bacterium | reverse complement strand
AGGTGGAAAACGTGGCGGATGAACTCACGTTCTGGAGCGCCATGGGTTATGCGTGGCCTGCCGTGGCGGGGCTTCTTGTGTTTGGATATGCCTCGATGCGGACCGGAGCAGGAGGCCGTGTGGCCTGGACCCTACTGGGCTGGACTTTGCTCGCGTGGGCGGCGCTGCGCTGGCCGAACGGAGTGGAGGCATTCTCCGGGGTGTTGACAGCCTTTCTGCTCCTGCAGGTCATCATTCCCTCCGTGCGCGCTCTCTTAAGAGTGCCGAGACGACCTGAGTCTCCCGCTGCACCCGCTCCCGCCGCGGTGACGGGGTTACTCCTCTTGTGCGGATGGCTCCTCGGTGGCGGCGAACTGAGCGCTGCCGAAACTCCGGGAAGCGCCGGCGCATCGCGACTCAAGGAGGCGGCCGCAGCCGAGTCGGTGATCCAGGAGATTCGCGTCGAGGAGAAGTTCGCGCTGGCAACGGCGAAGATCCACTGGCAGGCCGGGAAGGGTGAGTTACTCCCGCTGCTTTTCGAGCCGGGAGTGGTGACACAGATCGATTACCCGACGAATGCCCTCCGATTGGTGCCGTCGTTCGCCAACTCGAAACGCGTTCTCCAAGTGCTGGCACAGCAGGAGGGAGCATTTGATATCGAAGTGAAGTATCAGCTGCGCGTGTCGAGTCGCGAGGGCGAGAGCGGATTTTCTCTTCCAACGCAGCATGGGTTGGTGAATCGGCTCACGCTGACATTGGTTGATCTGGACGTGGATGTGGCATCTCCAAGTGCCGTTTCCGTCCGACGCGATCCTGGCTCGACGAACACCACCGTCGCGACGCTCGTGCTCGCGCCCGTCGCCGATTCTTGGATTGGCTGGAAGCCGCGCAAGCGCGATGTGACGCGAGAGAAGGCGGTGTTCTTCGCGGAACTGTTTCAACTGTATGTGCCCGCGGCCGGTGTCATCGAAGGAGTACACCAAGTGCAGGTGAGACCGGCGCAGGGTGAGTTGAGTGAACTCAGTTTTGATGTGCCGGGTGGGGTCACCATCGTGGATGTCGTCGATTCGGTGAACACTGGATTGCCGGTCGACACCAAGAAATCACAAGTGCCGGCCATCTCGATCCTCTCCCTTTGGCGATTCGATCCGGATACTCGAAAGTTGCGCGTGACCCTGACTCCACCTCAGTCGCGTCCTTTCACACTGGTCGTTCGTTCACAAGTGTCCACCGGACCCTTGCCCTTCGAGCAGAGCCTTGGGTTGTTGAAAATCAATGGAGCTTCAGGGCAGCTAGGATCGATAGGAGTCGCGACCGGCTCCGAGGTTCAGCTAGACACGGTGACAGCCGACTCGTTTTCCGCCATCAATCTTGAAGATTTTCCGAACGGGGTGCTCGATCCGCTTCGAGCTCAGATCGCTGGTCTGACCCTGCGCCGGGCGTTTCGTTACGCAGAAATAAAAGGGGAACTGAGGCTCAGGGCATCGTCGGTTGAGCCGGACGTTTGGGTCGAGACGCAGGAGACGCTCTCACTCAGCGAGGATCGATCGGTGCTCGCGGTCAATGCTGCCGTGGAGATCACGCGTGCTGGGATTTTTCGGCTCAGCTTTCTTCTACCAACTCCACTGGATGTGGAAAACCTCAGCGGACCCGCGTTGAGCCACTGGACCGAGCTCAAGGTGCCGGAGGGCCGCATTATCACGCTTCATCTGAAGGGAAAGACTGAGGGACAACAGCCGTTTACCGTGAACCTGGTAGGCCCTGGGACGCGTGCGACCACGAATTATCTGGTGCCTCGATTCGCTTTTCGCGAGGCCGGGAAGCAGCGTGGTCAGCTGGTGATTGTTCCGGAGCAGGGGATGCGATTGCAGGTGGGCGTTCGCGATGGCGTAACACAGCTAGATCCGCAGAAGTCGGGGATTCGTCAGAAGGGGGTTCTTGCGTTTCGTCTGCTGCAAACGCAGTGGAGCCTCGCGCTTGGAATCGAGCAGGTGGACGCGTGGGTTCAGGTGACGGGTCTCCAGCACGCGACGGTCAGCGAGGCGCAGGTGAAGGTCGCGGCGAATCTCCAGTATCAGATCGAGAATACGGGTTTGAAAACGCTCCAGGTGCGGCTGCCGATCAACGCCGAGACGGTGCATTTCCGTGGTGAGCAAGTGGCGGACTTTCTTCCGCTCGTCGGCACGATGACCAACGCGATGCAGACCTGGGAGGTGAAGCTGCATCGTCGCATCATCGGGAAGTATTTGCTTCAGGTGAACTGGCAGACGCCCGTGCCTGAGTCCGCGACCCAGGTGCGGGTGGGCGGGGTGCAGTCCCTGGATGCGAACCTGCAGCGAGGTTTCGTGACAGTCGCGGCCTCCGGACGCCTCCA
>JAYTTC010000155.1:0-2356 GCA_043745255.1 Verrucomicrobiales bacterium | reverse complement strand
CTTCCACCAACGCATTCGCACTGCTCTCGCTCGATGCGACGTGGCGCTATGACGATACCGGCGTGGATCCGAAGGCGGACTGGATAACAGCTTCCTTTGATGACTCATTCTGGCCTGCTGCCCCGGCGGTGTTTTACAACTCCAAGGACACGTTTGCCTTCCCGAAAACGACTCCCGTTCGAATGACCAATGAAGCGGATGGGAGTCGAGTGCTGACTCACTATTTCCGCACGACTTTCGATCTCAGCAACGCCCCCGCGATTGCGCACCTCCGACTCTGGGCTGCGGTGGATGACGGTGCTGTCTTCTATCTCAATGGTCAGGAAGTTTTCCGACTCAGAATGCCGGCGGGTCCGCTGACATCCAAGACGCTCGCGTCCGCGGCGGTGAACAAGGCGGTGTTGGAAGGTCCGTTTACCCTTACCGTTACCAACCTTCTCGCGGGAACCAATCAACTCGCGGTTGAAGTTCACCAGACCCCCACAAACAGCACCGATGTGATCTTCGGCGCGCGTTTGAGACTCGAGAACACACTCCTGGCCTGGAGCACGCCGGGTTCGGCGAATGGATTTGATCTTAAACTCGCTCCGTATCCGGCGCTCTGGCTCAGCGAAGTGGAACCGATCAATACCCAGGGCCTTGCCGACGCTGCCGGTGAGCACGATCCATGGGTGGAACTGTACAACAGTGGAACCTCGCCCGTGGATCTCGGAGGCCTCTGGCTTTCCGAGGACTATGGAAATCTCGCCCGCTGGTCGTTCCCTCCCAATACGATCCTAGGTGCCGGTCAATTCCGTCTGGTCTGGTTGGACGGACAACTCAATCAAAACTCTGCCTCGGAGTTGCATGCCGCGTTTCGAATCTCCGGGAGTTCAGGCAGCGTGGTGTTATCGCGTCGAGTGGCAACGAACTATGAGGTCATCGATTACTTAAATTACGAGGGAGTGGGCGCTGACAATTCGTTTGGGAAGTTTCCCGAGAACTCGCCCGCGAACCCTCGCCTGTTTGCCTATCCCACGGCGGGGTCTAAAAACAGTCTCGCCACTCCACCCGCGACGTTATGGATCAACGAGTGGATGGCCGGGAACACGCTGACCTTTGCGGATCCTGCGGATGGCCAGTATGAGGATTGGTTCGAGTTGTACAATCCCGCTGCGAATCCGGTGGATCTCTCCGGTTACACTCTGACCGACGATCTTTCGGTTCCTGGTAAGTTCAAGATCCCCATCGGATACAGCCTCGCACCCCATGGATATCTGCTCGTTTGGGCGGATCAAGAAACCGATCAATCCCATCCCGAGGGGGATCTGCACGTGAACTTCAAGCTGAGTTCAAGCGGGGAAGCGATTGGTCTCTACGATCCGACCGGGTCGAGGATTGATTCCGTCAAGTTCGCCACGCAGACCGACGACGTCAGCCAGGGAAGGTTTCCGGATGGGGCACCCGCTCCATTCGTCTTGATGCAAGTGCCAACGCCGCGTCGCGCGAACTCGAACGCGGTGCCGACCCGTCCGAGCATTGCCATCCTCGCCGCAGAGCCAATGGACGGAGGTGGACTCCGCTTGATCTGGCGATCTCGGGTTGGAAGCCTGTATCAGCTTCAAACTCGCGATTCGCTTACCGAGGGAGACTGGACATCGGTGGGCAATCTTGTGCGGGGAATTGGCGATGAAAGTTCCCAGGTCGATCCTTTGGCAAGCAGGGCTGCGCAGCGGTTCTATCGCGTGCTGTTGCGCTGATCTTTAACGAGGCAACCCAACTCAGGTCCAACGGGAGAGCCGACTATCCAGTTGGAACACCTGTCCGGAGACATTCCGCATCGTGGTGAGAAATTGCACGAATCGCGCCACCTCGACCGGGTCGTTCAAGCGTCGAAGCACATTGGCGTGGATCAAGGCCTCTCGCTGCTGCCCGGTCAGAGGCTGCGTCATTGGAGTCGGCATGACTCCCGGCATCACGACATTCACACAGACGCTGCTGGATCCCAGCTCCTGCGCGAGAGATTGGGTCAATCCGACCAGTCCCGCTTTGGCTGCGGCGTAATTCGCCTGACCCGCGTGACCTTTTTTGGCCGCGAAACTCGAAACATTCACGATGTGTCCAGAGCGTTGACCGATCATGAGGGAGGCGGCTTCACGCGAGCAGAGAAACGCGCCCCGCAGATTCACCGCGAGGATCCGATCCCAGGCTTCCTCCGTCATTCCAGCCAGCAACGAGTCCTGTGTGACCCCAGCGTTGTTGATTAGAACGTCGATCCGCCCCCAGCGGTCCCGGAGTGCGTCCCTCGTTCGCTTTACTGCGTCGCTTTGAGTGACATCCAAGCGCATCGCCCAAAGACACTCAGTTTCCTCGAACG
>JAYTTC010000154.1:0-8644 GCA_043745255.1 Verrucomicrobiales bacterium | reverse complement strand
GCCCCGCTCGCCGCTAACGCTTTTCGTGGATCCAACCCGCCTCGCGGATCCGTGCTTCAATCGCGGCGGCGAGGATTCCATGCCCAGGGGGGCGAACGTGCGCACTATCCGCAAAGGTGGACGCCAGATCCGCATCTCGGAATACTTCCCTCATGGAGAGGTGAGCAACACGGCTGTTGGTCAGTGGACGAACCATCGCATCCAGGCCGTGATCTTCCAGAGTGACGCGTCCATCGGTTCCTCGTTCGCGTCGTGCCTGGGTGATGAGCAGAATCGGAACGCCGGCGCTCTGACACAGAGCTACGCTGGCGGCGGTCTCCCTCTGCACTCGCTCATCCCATTCCTGCAGTTTTTTAGGGCTCATGGAGGCGGCGATCTCTGCGTCCGCGTCGTTCACTCCTTGTCGACTGCGCACCGCCTCGGGAAGCAGCTCCCAGGAAATCTTTTCCGTTTTCGCCTCATAAAGCCTGCGCAGGGCAAGGCTCTTCATCAGCCAGTTCTTGGGATGCCAGCTCCGGAACTCCTGGCTGCGTCGGTATTCGCGCTCATCCTCGAATTCGTTGGAGTTGTTCACGTGCAGAATCACCAAACTCGGATGGTAGTGAAGGGCCTGTTTCAAGACCAACTGGACCCGTCGGACACCATAGCCTGGTACGGCGAGGTTCCATCCTTCGGAGGGGACTCCGCGAGCTGACAGCCGTGCGGCGAGTTGGCGAGCATAGGAGGAATCAAGACTGGATCCCCGGGGGACGGAGTCGCCTACCACCATGATTCGCGTCGTCTCACTCGGAGGATGTTGGGGATACTGTTGTGGAAGAAAACGGCGTCCGCCCGAGCGCTCCAGGGTGAGAGTCCCGTCCTGGCTCTCGATAAAACCGGAGGTGGGATGGTACCCGTAGTCGAAGCGCCCCGACATGCTCGAGGTGAAGAAAACGTGTACGATCACCTCAACAGAAATCCAAAGCCCAAGGCAGAGAAGAAACGCTTTGCTGGCCAGCGGAGGTTTCGCCAGAGCCGTTGAAATTCGCTCCTCCGCGATTGAATCGGGATCTCTTTTGGGAGAGTTTTTGGTGGGAGTGGCCGACATCAGAACTGGAAGTAGATGAACTCCTGGTCGCTCGCTGCCGAACTCCCGATCATCAAGATCAGCATGGCGTAAGCAAGTCCGCGTGCGACCCAGGACCATCGGTGATTCTCCGCTTCATCGCGCGCCGTCCAGGTGGCAGCCTGCCACAGGAGGAGGGGCGTGACGTGGATCAGCACCCAGGCCGCAGGTCGCAGGAGTGCGTGAACGCCGACCGTGGACCACACACTCAGTGCGCCGAACCAATGCGCCAGCTGAGCGAGATCGTTGCAGCGGAAGAGTACCCAGCCGATCATTGTCAACACCAGCATGACGCCAATCGCAAGAACTCGTCTAGTTCCCTCCGTGTTGGCGCTTTCCAGTCGCGTGAGGGGTGGGATCCACCGGTAGAGAGTCAGAAGCAACGCGTGGTAGGCCCCCCAGAGCATGAATGTCCAACTGGCTCCATGCCACAGACCCGCTAGCACCATGGTGATCCAGAGGTTGGCCAGCGTTCGTGACGCGCTCCCCCGATTTCCGCCGAGCGGGATATACACATAGTCGCGAAACCAGCTCGAAAGAGTGATGTGCCATCGCTGCCAGAAATCCGAGGGGCCCGTCGCAAAATACGGGAAGCGGAAGTTAGAACTCAGCTCGATGCCAAGCAGCCGGGCCGATCCTCGCGCCAGATCGGTGTAGCCTGAGAAGTCGCCATAGATTTGGAAGGTAAAAGCGACCAGCCCCAGCAGCGCCCACCCCGCGTCTAGGGGTGTCTTTGGATCGAAGACGTAATTCGCTACCATGGCGCAGTTGTCCGCAACGACGATCTTCTTGAATAACCCCACCAGCAGAAGGCGAAGCCCGGCATGGAGGTGTTCTGTCTTCCAGGGGATGATCGACTGGAACTGGGGTAGGAAACGTCCGGCGCGTTCGATCGGTCCGGATACCAGTTGGGGGAAGAAAGCGAGGTATGCGGCGAACAGAACGTAGTCCCGTGCGGGCTCCGCCTTTCCGCGATATATATCCACGGCGTAGCTGATCGACTGAAAAGTGTAGAACGAGATTGCGATAGGAAGGAAAATCACCGGAAGCACCCAATGAAACCCAAACCCTCCTCTCTGGAGCAGTGACTGCAGCGTATCCCCAAAGAAATTGAAGTATTTGAAGAACAGGAGGACGGCGAGGTTGCTTAGAATGCTGAATCCGAGAAATGCCTGCCGTCGGCGTTTCGGCTCGTATCGCCACGCCACTCGATAGAACATCGGCAAAATCAGGAGGAGCAGTGCAGCTGCGGCCATCGCCGGATTCGAAACCATGATGTTGGGGAATATCACCCGGCAAACCCCCAGCCATGCGACTGGCAGCGAAGAGGCCACAAGAATATGGGAAGTGGGACGCTCCTCCCCGACGATCGCCCGGCCGCAGAAGTAGTCAATGGCTGTGGAGGTGAGGATCAGGGCAAGGAAGCGGACATCCCAGGCGGCGTAGAATCCATAGCTTGCCGCGAGCAGCAGCCACCAGCGCCCTCGAAGGGGAAGCCGCCAGTAAACACCGGAAATGCACAGCAAGAAGATGGGATATTGCCAGGAGACAAAAGACATCGAGTGTTGGGAACCCGGGTTCGACCGCGGGGCAAGGCTACGGAGGCACGAGATTCAGATCCAGAAGCAAAGTAGCCTGACAAAGCTGAGCCAGGAGTTTAGCTGCGAACGATACGGGGCTCAAGGTTGGGGGAGGGGGGATCGGGTGTGATTCAAAGTGGGTGAGAATGGAGTCTCGTAGATTCGAAGAGACGGGACGGAGATGGGCCGATACGGCCCACGCTACAGAACTGCCGCCCATCTTCTGTAGTGTCGTCCGTATCGGACGATTCGGGCGGGGATGGGCCGATACGGCCCACACTACAGAACTGCAGCCCGGCTTCTGTAGCGTCGTCCAGAGCCCCGGTCTTTTTTGCGTCTCTTGCGCCTTTTCGCGGCTAAGCCAGGCCCTGCCCGTTTCCGATCCTGGGAGGAGCTTTTACCGCGGAGTGCGCCGAGGACGCGGAGGGGAGAGGAAACCTGTTCCGAGAACCTACTTCTGTCGGGACATCGCGGCTGCTGGAGTGGGCGGCGCTCTCACGCAGCGACCCATTAAGGCTTTCTCCAAGGACCCAGATCTCACCTACTTTTAATTGCACCCGCCGCCGCTCCCCCGTACTGGTTGCGTCTTGGGTAATGCTCAGTTAGGTTGCTTGTGCCGTCGGTAAACCTTTCGATCTCGACACTTATATGTCCATGCCTTCTCGATACGGATGGTGCTCCAGCCCAGATCACCCCTGGCGCCCGAGCCGACGCGAGTTTCTTCACGTAGGGGTGTTGGGAAGTTTCGGTCTCACCCTAGGAAACTTGATCCGACTTCAGGCACAGGCGGGTCCAAAGGCTAAGGAAGCGGCGGCCAAGTCGGTGATCAACATTTATCTCCCGGGAGGGATCGCCGCCCAGGAGTCCTGGGATCCAAAGCTTCTCGCCCCAATCGAATATCGCGGCCCCCTCGGCACGGTGAGGAGTAAGATTGATGGCGCGTATTTCTCCGAACATCTCTCCCGAACCGCAGGGATCGCCGATCGAATTACCGTGGTTCGCTCCATGACTCACGGAGAGGCTGATCACGATCGTGGAACGCACAATATGTTCACGGGATATCGCCCCAGCCCCGCGATCCAATATCCAAGCATTGGGAGCGTCGTCTCTCACGAACTCGGCTCACGCAATGATCTCCCTCCCTATGTGTGCATTCCCAATCAGCCGACCACCTTCGCGGGTACGGGTTTTTTAGGATCCGCGTTTGGGCCATTCAGCTTGGGAAACGATCCGGCAGCAAAGGAGTTCAAGGTGCGGGATCTGTCCCTGCCAGAAGGCATCAGCGAAAAACGATTCAGCGACCGCAAGGAAATGCGGGCGGTGGTCGACGCTCATTTCAGCGCGCTGGAGAAGTCGGATGCCTTGGACGGAATGGATTCTTTTTATCAGCGGGCCTACTCCATGGTGAGTTCGGAAAAAGCACGGGCCGCATTCGCGATCAAGGATGAGCCCGACAAGCTGCGAGATGATTACGGACGGAACGAGGCCGGACAGCGGATGCTTCTGGCACGTCGGCTGGTCGAGTCCGGAGTACGATTCGTATCCTTGAGCTACGGAGGTTGGGACCATCACGACAACATCAAGAACGGCATCAGCAATCAGCTGCCGAAATTTGATCAAGCGTTTGCCGCTCTCATCCGTGATCTCGATGATCGCGGGATGCTGGACAGCACGCTCGTCTATGTGACTTCGGAATTTGGACGCAGCCAGAAAATCAACAGCACCGGTGGACGCGATCACTATCCCAAGGTATTCAGCGTGGTTCTCGCGGGGGGCGGCATCAAGCGGGGCTACGTCCACGGATCAAGCGACGCCACTGGCGGCGAGCCAGAAAATGATCCACTGACCGTGCCCAATCTCGCGGCAACGATTTACAATCAGCTCGGGATCGACTTCGACAAGGCGTTGATGGCACCCGGGGATCGTCCCTCCAAGATTGTGAAGGACGGCGAAATCGCCGCCGGACTGCTGGTGTAGCTATGAGAGCGCTCTGGCTGCTGGTTCTCCTGCTCCTTCAGGCTCCGACTGCTGGAGCCATCTCTCCGGTTCTCTCTTCCATCTCTCCCGCCGGAGGCAAGGCGGGAACCGACGTTGAATTCACGCTCAACGGATCGCGATTGGACGATGCCAAGGAGATCCTGCTTTATTCCGCAGGCCTTCAGGTCGTGAGTCTCGAGGCAAAAAAGACGAACCAGATCAGAGCAATACTCCGCATCCAGTCCGACTGTCCGCCCGGGGAGCACCAACTTCGTGTTCGCACACTCACCGGGATCACCGAGCTCAGGACGCTCTACGTAGGGCCCTTCACCTCCATGAAGGAGACGGAACCGAACAACGAGCTTTCCAAAGCGCAGATCGTGCCCGTCAACACAACCGTGACCGGAATCATCACTTCGGAAGACATCGACTTTTTTAAGATCGAGGGAAAAAAAGGCCAGCGGATCAGCGCGGAGGTGGAAGCCATGCAGTTAGGTCGCGTGATGTTCGATCCCTACCTCGCGGTTCTCGACCCGGAGGGCAAGCAGCTCGCGGAATGCGATGATTCCATTTTTCATCTGCAGGATCCGATGATCTCGATCCTCGCTCCACGCGACGGCTTTTACTACGTGTTGCTGCGGGATACTTCGTGGGGAGGCGGCAACGACTATATTTATCGCCTTCATCTAGGAAACTTCTCACGCCCTACCGCGGTCTACCCGCCGGGCGGGCCCGCCGGAACGGATTTGCAGGTGACCTTCCTGGGTGATCCGAGCGGCCCGATTACGCGAACCCTCAAACTTCCCAAGGGAGGAGACTCGGAGCTTCGTGCTGTGGCCGAGTCCGGCGGAGTTCCGTCGCCCTCACCGAATCGCGTGCGTGTGGTGAGTTTTCCGAACATCCTGGAATCGGGAGACAATCACCAGCTGGCCCAGGCGGTGCTAGCCACTCAGGATCCTCCCTTCGCGTTCAACGGGATCATCTCGGAAGCGAAGGAACAGGATTGGTTCGGCTTCAGAGCGCAAAAGAAACAGGCGCTTGAGATGACCGTTTATGCTCGGCGATTGCGCTCCCCACTCGACCCAGTGCTGCAGATCTGTGATTCGAAGGGCAAGGTGATCGACTCAAACGACGACAGCGTGGGTCAGGACAGTGCTCTCAAGTTCACTCCCGAGGAGAGCGGAACGTATTATCTCCGGATCAACGATCAGCTCGGAGGCGGCGGGGCGGACTATGTCTATCGAATCGAGGTCCAGTCTCCCTCGCCGGGCGTCGTGCTTACCATCCCGGAAGTGGCGAGGAACGACACGCAGACGCGCCAGGCGATTTCGGTACCGCGCGGCGGGCGGATGGCGACGCTGATCAATGCCAAGCGATCGAGCTTCAACGGCGATCTCACCTTCCTCATTCCGGGTCTGCCCGCGGGGGTTTCATTCCTCGCTGAGCCCATGCCAGCGGGAGTGGATATCATGCCTTGGGTGTTCAGTGCCGGGACCGATGCCCCGTTGGCGGCGGCCCTGGTGGAGCCGATGGCGCATGCCCGTTCTGCCGACAAGCATGTTACCTCTCGCTATCGCCATACCCTGGAGCTGATCCGCGGAAACAACGACCAGGTCTACTACGGGACACACAGTGATCGATTGGCGGTGGCTGTGGTCCAGGAGGTCCCGTTTCAGCTAACCCTGGAGATACCTTCAGTGCCGCTGGTTCGCGCCGGGAGCATGAAGTTGAAGGTAAAGGCGGAACGACGCTCAGGCTTCGACGAGCCGATCAACCTGAAGCTGATCTGGAACCCGCCTGGCATTGGATCTGAAACCGAGGTCACTCTTCCCAAAGGCAAGACCACCGCTGAGTATGCGATCAACGCCAAGGCGGATGCCTCGCTCGCAACGTGGAAGATCGTGGTCTTGGGATCCGCTGCCTACCAAGGCGGCACTGCCTTCGCTTCCTCGGAACTCACCCCCCTTCGGGTCACCGAACCGTTCATCGTGGGAAAGATCACACCCGCGAACACCGAGCCTGGAAAACCCGTGCAAATCAAATGCACCTTGGAACAGAAAGAACCGTTTGAAGGGAAGGCGATCGTGCGTCTCCTCGGGCTCCCTGATAAGGCCACCGCAGCAGAGAAGGAGATTACCAAGAGCGACAAAGAGGTGATCTTCGACGTGACACTTGATCCAAACATTTCTCCCGGATCGCACAAGAATCTGTCCTGTCAAATTCAGATCAAGAAGGGAGAAGATATCCTCCTCCAGAGCGTGGGAAACGGCGGCATCTTGCGAATCGTCCCGGCGAAGAAAGGGTCTCCTGACACGCGCAAAGTGGCGTCGAGTCAATCTCCCAACCCCGCGAAATGAAATTCTCCTGTCCTCATTGCGCGCAGCATCTCGAAGCCGACGGCGAGTGGAGCGGAAGGGATCTCACCTGTCCTGCCTGCAGCCGAGTCATGGTGGTACCGGCAGCGACCCAAACTCCTGAGAATGCACCCGAGGCTTCGCCCTCCGCCGCCCCCAGTCCGAGATCTCCAGACCGCCCCACACGACCTTGGAAGAGCCTCGCGGTGGCCGCGGTCGCAGGCGTCGTGGTTACCGCGATGGTCCTTTGGCGGTCACCTGTAACCCTCGCCGCTTTCAAGTCCGTTCCGGTGGCGGAGCTAAAGGTTTTTCCCCCCGATATTCATCTCATAACCAAGGGCAGCCGACAGTCGCTGGTAGTTCAGATCACTTTGAAAGATGGGGCGACACGCGATGTCACCGAAAAAGCTTCGTTTTCGTTCCGGTCGAAGGGGATCGCAAAACTCTCTAAGGCCACGGTGACGCCGGAGTCCGACGGAGAGACGGCTCTGGTGGTGAAATACTCGGGCAAGGAGGTCGTGGTGCCAGTGGCCGTTCGCGAGGCCGCTGTGGATCGACCGGTCAGCTTCCGACTCGATGTCATGCCGGTGATGATGAAAGCAGGCTGCAACAGCGGCGGCTGCCATGGGGCGTCGCGTGGGAAGGATGGATTTCATCTCTCCCTATTTGGTTATGATCCTGACGGCGACTATGACCGTCTCACTCGGGAGATGGTCGGCCGAAGGGTGAATCTCGCCCTGCCCGCGGAAAGCCTGCTACTCGAAAAAGCTCTCGGGAAAGTTCAGCATGGCGGTGGAGAACGCTTCAAGGACGGGAGCGAGTCGCACAAGACTCTGTTGCGATGGCTCCAGGACGGCGCGCCCAAGGATGGCACCAATGTTCCTAGCGTAGTCTCGCTGGAAATCTTGCCTTCACTGGCGGTGCTGGAGGGAAAAGACAGCAAGCAGAGGCTCACCGTGCGGGCCAAATACTCCGACGGAAGCGACCGTGATGTCACCCAGCTCACGGTCTTCTTTAGCAACAACGATGTGGCGGCCAAGGTCTCGGAGGAAGGGGCGATCACCGCGGGCAAGCGAGGGGAAGCATTCGTGATGGCGCGCTTCGAAACGCACACCGTCGGCTCGCACATCATCGTGGTGCCCAATAACGTGGCTTTCGAGTTTCCCGGCATCGCGGAGAATAATTACATCGACGGGCTGGTCTACGGGAAGCTTAAGAGGATGCGGATGAGCCCCTCCGACGTGTGCGATGACGCGACCTTCATTCGTCGCGCCTATCTCGACATCACCGGCACCGTCCCGAGTCCCGAACAGGTCCGTGAATTCGTCAGCGGCCTGAGCTCCGGCAAGCGGGAACAGCTCGTCGACGATCTTCTCCAGCGGAAGGAGTTTGCCGATCTCTGGGTGATGAAATTTGCGGAGCTGCTCCAGATCCGCTCGGTACAGGATCAATTCAGTCCAAAGGCGGCCCTGCAGTACTATGACTGGCTGCGCGACCAGTTGGCCGCGAATGTCCCAATCGATCAGGTGGTGCAACGTCTTTTGACCGGCACCGGGAGCACCTTTCAGCATCCCGAAGCGAACTACTATCAGGTGCAGACCGACACGCTAAAACTTGCGGAGAACACC
>JAYTTC010000153.1:0-8645 GCA_043745255.1 Verrucomicrobiales bacterium | reverse complement strand
ACACCTTGTCATCTTCGACGAACAATTCTTGAAACTCATCGATCATCAGCAGCGAGCGTGGCATCGGCTCGGTTCCGCCCGCTCGTTTGTAGCCGGGGATGTCTTGCACTCCGAGTTTTCGGAATAAATCTCCGCGACGCTTCAGCTCATCGTCGACTCGCTGAAGCACACTCAGGCCAAATTCGCGATCGCTCTCGATCGCCACCACGCGCGCATGCGGCAATCGCAGGGTCGCATAGCACTTGAACTCGACACCCTTCTTGAAATCGATCAGATAAAACTCCACCTGCTCCGGACTGCACCAGAGTGCCAGATTGGTGATGATGACATGGAGGAGAGTGGATTTTCCGGAGCCGGTTTTTCCGGCCAGCAGCGCATGCTGTCGAGTGCCCTTGCCGATGGCGAGGTATTGCAACTTGGTGGCCCCGGTGCGGCCGATGGAGACCCGGAGTTCCGAGGTGGTTTCCTCCCGCCATAGCTGCCCATCGTCGGGAGCGATATGCGAGAACGGCACTTCAACCCTATTGGAATCCTTGTTTGCCCGCCCGATGCGATGGATCAACTCCGTGGCGAAGTCGGGGGGCGGAGCGCTCTCGAGGCGGAGCTTGGCTCCTGGGATGACATTGCCCGTTACAATGACGTCCTTACCTCGGCAAGTCAGGGAGAGACTGCTCTTGTGAAGCTCTGCAGGGCTAAAATCCTGGGGTAGCGGCGAACGATGATCCCAATGAATGAGCGTGTAGACGCCACATTTGGCTCCGGTGGCAGCGATGCTGACCAGACGCTTCGCCGCCAGATCGCTGAATCCCGCAGGAAAGTCGGCCACCACCAAAAAGTGGTATTTCTCGGCAATCGTTCCAGCCTGTTCGTTGTAATCCGCGATGGTGGGATACTCATTCCGAAGATACATCTGGATGACCTTCTCCATGTGTTCGTTCAGATCCCCAAGCCGCTGCTCGATCTGATCGGTTTGAGTCCAGATGCGCCGGTTAATGATCTGCTCCGCATGATCGGCCAGATGCATCACTCCGGCGAAGTTCTGCCCCAACCCCACGGGGTCAACGATGGTGAAGCTCAAGCGACCCGCCGGAGCGGATGACAGCAGTCGGAGAATGAGGTTGTTAAGACAATGCATCGCATCGTCTCGTCCCACATTGGAGGTCTCCAGAAGGAGCGATCCCTGGTCAGGAAAGGCCAGGAGCAGGGGTAAAAGCACAGGGCCCTGGGTCGGAAGTGGCAGGCGCGGGCTGGTAGGAACCCCGTCGGCCAGCCGCTCGATATCGACGTCGAAGTAACCCAAGGGGACCACGTGAGGAAAGGTGGCAGGGGGCGTCCATTGCGCCCAATCCGGTGCATCCCAGGGCAGGAACAGTCGATGAGCGGCATCGCTCAATTCCGCGATCTCCCGATACAGTGTGCTTATGCTGGATTTCCAATCCGTCTCGAGGATCTGCCACTGTGAGTTAAGCTCCTGGTTGAGCCGGGATTCCTTCTCTGAGCATGTCCCGTTGAGTTGCTCGATTCTGGCATCCTGATCACGGGTGCAGGTCCCAACCGACTCCCGAAATCGCAGCTCCGATCGATCCAGGGTCAACTGCAGCAAGCGTTCGTTCCGAGCTCTCGCTCTGACTTCCTTCTGATCCACCCCGACCACGCCCTGGCCGCGCATCGATTCCGCCTCGTCAACCGCCCGACTCCAGTGGTCTTCAATGCCCTGGCTCTTCACTAGGTATTCCGCCTCGATACGTTCTTGCTCCCTGGTCTGGCGGGAACTCGATTTTTCCAGGCACGCTTCGTGAAATTTTCGCGCCTCGCTGAGCCCAGCGGCGACCGCCTCGGCATCCGATCGCGATTGCCGTCTGCCGACGAGATGGAGAAGCAGACCCAGAATCAGGCAAACCGCCACCGAGATGCCCGCCTCTCGAAAGGAGATTCCCGAGATGTTGAAATACGGAAGCAATGGCACGACTGCGAGTTGAGCGAAGACCAGAATCAGCCAAGCGGGCGTGTATTTGAAAAGCGCGGGCAGGAGGAAGCGACGAAAGCGAACGAGTCGTGCCTCCGTTGAGTTGAGACGGGTAGTCAATCGACCCAGCAGCACCTCCTCATCCGCTGTGAGGTCGAGTACGGTGGTCTTGGGGTCCTCGGTAAGCAATCGTGAAAAACTGCGATATCCACGGAATGCGTCGGCGGCCAGATCCTCGAGCTGCAGGAGCAGGGTCTCCTGCTGACTCAGCTGGTTTTGCAACTCCTCGAATCGCCGGGAAGCGGCGGCGAGTCCGACCTCCCGAGTTCGCTTGCTCCCCATGACTTCGGTCTGAAGTTTGTATTTATAACTTCCCTCCTGAGTCTCCACCCGCTTCAGCGCCAGTTTGCGGCTCGATTTGTGTGCCTCCGTAATCCTCGGTTTTCTGCGCTCGTGGCGCTCGCGAGCAGCGTGATGAGAACGCTGCAGCTCTTCTTTGAGGACCGCAGTCCTTTCCGCCAGATGCTGTCTGGCCGTGGTAACCGCTTTATCGCGAATCTGGCGGGCGGCGGATAGTTTGGACTGGATCTCCTGCTCAAGCTTTCCCTCTCGCGAGGTCATCTCTCGAAGGGTGGAGCGCAGACGCTCGATAAGCCCGAGCGTCTTGGCTGCGGCAAGTGGGCTACGCACAGTCATTCCTGATTTTGGTGATAAGACCATCCAACTGATCAATCGCGTCGGTGGCCGCGTTCACGCTGGAAAAAAGTTCGTCGAGATACTTTTGCTGAAATTCGGCGCTCTTGGCATCCCGCCACTGTTCCCGCGTTCGCTGCCAATGCAGGAATAGCTCTCGCGTTAGAGCGGTCACTTGATTCTTCTGCCCAACCAGACTCATGGAATTTTCCCTCCCGGATCGATTGGGGGACTGGCGGACCCATCCTGCCCGAGCGCGGCATCGGGAGGCTGGGGAACCGGGGATGAGACAGGTGCCGAGAGTGAGCCGCGTTCGGCGTAGGAGTCCACAATCTTGATCGTCTCACCCAGGGAGGCGATCGCTAGCTTGAGGTCATGGCTCAACACGGTTTGGAATTTCTCCATTTGTTTTACCAGAGGGAAGGCCAGACTGTCGAAACGGCGTCTCCATTCCTTAAGCTTGCGCAACTTTGCATCCGCCTCATCCAGGCTCCGCTTGGCTTTGACGACCCGCATTGCCTCCGCCGCGGAGACATCGCGCAGATCGGCGATGCTCGCGGCAAGCTTCGCGGTGAAGGCCGCCTGGGTGGCCTCCTCGAACTCGCGAGCGCGCCGCCGCCGCTGATTCTCCCAATAGCTCCACTGCTCATCCTCCAACCACATCTTGGCCCGCCGAACATCAGAACTCACATCCTCCAGAGCAGGCCGAACCTTGGAGAGATAGACGATAAGCTGGGATCGAAAGGTCTCCAGAGCCTCGACCGAGTTGATGTTCGCACGATCCGACATGATCAGAATTGCAAGGAAGTCTGAGCTTATCCAAAAAACCAAACCCCGCAGCGTTTAACGCTGATTCAGATACTCCTCGATTCGTTGAGCTTTCCTCAGAAGATACGGTGCGTGCTGATTGGAGATCTCTCCAAATTTCTTGAGCGCCTTCATCGTTTGCCGGAACTCCTCGGAAAACTTGTCATGCTCCTGATCCTGCCAGCTGTCCCCCAGCGCGGCAAAGCGCGCCTGGAGTGAGCCCATCCTGTTCTGCAGATCGATATTGAAGCGCTTCAGCTCCTCTGCGAAGCGACGCACTTCATCGGGATTCATGATTGCCTGGGCCATAGTGATTCCGGTGTTGGTGTTAGTCTTCGAGGCAAAGGTGCGCCCTTTCGCGGGAAGACGCAAACCCGGGATTCATGAGCAGTTGAACCCAAGTGAAGGTTGAGTTACCGTCTCAGGCTAGAAGTCAACCTTGCCCGCTCAGATCCCGATTAAGCGTTGTTTGCCCATGTTGTTAAGAATTGCCTTGTTGTTGCTGCTCAGTGACCTCGCCTGGTCTGTTCAGGCCGCCTCCCTGTTTGATTACGGCGCTCCGTGGCGCTATCACCTCGGCACTGCCGAAGCCTCCAGTCCAGACCCCGGAGCATGGCGCACCCAGGCGTTCGTGGACCTTGATTGGTCCGCGGGACCCACCCCCATCGGATACGCAAATCCACCGAATAACCCCACCGAGGAGAACATCGCCACGTCGATCCCGACAACCCAGGAGGGGGGCTTTGTCAGCGTATTCTTCCGCAAGCCGTTCGTGATTGGCAATCCCGCCAGGGTGAACCAACTCACTCTCAACCTGAATGTGGACGATGGATTCATCGCGTGGATCAACGGAGTGGAGATTGGACGATACAATGTCCCGGATGGCGCGCTCGCCTTCGATGCCACTGCCGTCTCGGCCATTGAAGCCACCCTCACCACCCTCACCTTGACAGACAATCTCGCCACCCTTCTGAGCCCTGGAACCAACCTTCTCGCGATCCAGGTCTTCAATGCGAACACCTCGAGCAGCGACCTTCTATTGGATGCCGCACTCGCGAGCGATCAGGATGAAACGCCGCCGGTGACGGTAGACATTACTCCCCAGCCCGGGAGCAGACTTCCGCAGTTGACCACACTGGAGGTGGTGTTCAACGAGAGTGTCACCGGGGTGGACGCGGAGGACCTGCTGATCAATGGCATTCCCGCGACACAAATTACCCAGATCTCC
The DNA here is from genome assembly GCA_043745255.1 of Verrucomicrobiales bacterium. Classification (GTDB taxonomy): domain Bacteria; phylum Verrucomicrobiota; class Verrucomicrobiia; order Limisphaerales; family UBA11320; genus UBA11320. The sequence goes on along the minus strand of JAYTTC010000153.1, from coordinate 3,951 downwards.
CCCTTGGACTATACCTTCAGCTTCGCGCAGCCCGCTGTCGGATCGGTCACAGTTGCTTGGAAGACGGGACATGGAATTCAAGATCTCGCCGCGCTACCCAATCCGTTTTCGGGCGGGAGCTGGGCCTATGTTCTCGACACGAAGGTTCCTCCTGCTGCGGTGGTGGTCATCTCAGAATTCCTCAGCGACAATCAGACCGGCATCCGGGATGAGGATTCCGCACGTTCAGACTGGATCGAGCTCTACAATATGGGGACGGATCCGGCGGTGCTGACCGGCTGGTTCCTGACAGACAGCGCTGCAACCCCGACGCGATGGCGACTGCCCGCCGTCACGTTGAACGCCAAGGGCTACCTCCTGATCTGGGCCTCCGGAAAGAATCGCACCAACAGCACCGCCCCGCTTCACACCAGCTTCAAGCTAGGCAAATCAGGAGGCTATCTCGGCCTTGCGGATTCAAGCGGGCATGTCGTTTCGGAGTTCGCTCCAGGCTATCCCGCTCAGCAATCTGACATTTCCTACGGGCGGGATCCGGCGGATGCCTCGGTGGTTGGCTTCTACACCGCGCCCACTCCTCGCGCCAAAAACTCCACGCGAGGCAACGGATTCGCGCCTGAGCCGGTCTTCTCAGTGGCCGGAGGCGTTTTTACCAATAGCACTCTCTCGGTGAATCTCACCAGCAGTGCGGGACAGATTCGTTACACCGTGGACGGCTCGCTTCCTACCGCGTCCTCGCCTCTCGACTCGGCGACGCTGGTCCTCAGCACCACCACCACGGTGAAGGCCAGGGTCTTTCAAACCGGGCTGCTCCCCAGCGCCATCCTCGCGAGAAACTATGTCCTGGTGCACAGCTCGGTCGCCTCGTTCACCTCGAATCTTCCTTTATTAATTTTCAGCACCACGGGGGTCCCCGTGGCGGATCATGTTCCCACCGGGCAAGCGAGGACCTTTGCGTCACTGATGGCGGTTGATACCCATCAGGGTCGAAGCTCACCTCTGGCTGAGCCGGAGTATTTTGGTCAGTGTGAGATAGGAGTGCGCGGACAGACCTCAGCCGGCTTTCCTAAGAGGCCTTATCGCATGGAGCTGCAGGACGCGTATCGAATCGACGAGAGCGCAGGCCTCTTTGGCCTGCCTGCGGATTCGGACTGGGTGCTTTATAATCCGTACTCCGACAAACCGTTTCTTCAAAACTTCCTAGCCTACGAACTTTTCGAGAAGATGGGCCATTACTCGGTTCGCCGACGGTTCGTGGAGGTATTTCTCAACCAATCAGGAGGCAAGATTAGCTATCCGCAGGACTACGCAGGAATCTATATCTTGGAAGAGAAGATCAAGGTGTCCGGACATCGTGTAGACCTGGCAAAACTCGCTCCCGCCGACTCCGTCGAGCCCAACATCAGCGGGGGCTACATGTTCAAGAAAGACAAGCCTAGTGCGGGCGATCTGGACTTTTTCACGGCGGGAGGTGCTGGCTTCTCCGGACAGAACCTGAAGCTGCACGAACCTCAGCCCAGCGAAATCACGCCTGCCCAGCTCTCCTGGTTGGGGAGTTACTTAAACCGTATGGAGACCGCTCTGTACTCCCCCAAGTGGCTGACCGCCACCGGCACGAATCACTACTCGAACTATCTCGATGCGGATTCGTTTGTGGATTACCACTGGATCGTGGAGTTCACCAAACAGATCGATGGCTACCGGCTTAGCAACTACATGCAGAAGGACCGGAACGGGAAGGTGAAGATGGAGCCGATCTGGGACTGGAATCTTAGTTTCGGCAACGCAGACTACCTCGATGGTTCCGTTACGAGCGGCTGGTATTACTCGCTCCTTTCAGACTCGGATCATATCTGGCTGCGTCGATTGATCAGCGGCAGCACTGCTGCGGGTGGGTCTACGGGTGATCCCGATTTCAACCAGAAAATCGCCGACCGATGGAGCCAGCTGCGCACCAACGTCCTTGCCTCCTCGAACGTGCTCGCGCGCATAGACCAGCTTTCAGCGATGTTGGCGGAAGCCGCCGACCGGGACTTCGCGAGGTGGCCGCGCCTCGGCACCTACGTCTGGCCCAACCCGCCGATCTATTCCTCTCCGACGACCTATAGGGGCATCATCAACTCGATGAAGTCTTGGGTTTCGGGACGGTACTCGTGGATCGATTCTCAGTTTCTGAAGCCCCCTGTCCCCAGCGCTCCAGGCGGGCTCGTTCCCGTTGGCTATAAACTGAAACTCAGCGCCTCAACCGGTAATCTCTACTTCACACTTGATGGATCTGACCCGCGACTTCCTGGCGGCAGCCTCTCCCCAAAAGCCATCGTCTATCCCACGGCGGGGATCACCCTCAGCAATACCGTGAAACTCTTCACACGTGCGCGGAGCGGCGCGCGCTGGAGCGGCCCGACCGTCGCGACCTACGCCACGGAGCTGCCGCATCTGTTGATCAGTGAAATTCAGTATCACCCCGAAGCCGCCCCGACAGGGAGCCCCTTCTCGACGGAGGATTTCGAGTTTCTGGAGTTCCAGAACAGCGGTCTCAGCTCGCTCACTCTCGATGGATGTGTGGTGAGCGGAGGAATCGACTTCCTATTCCCTCCGTTCACCCTCGCGGCAGGTGAGCGAGGGTTGGTGGTGAAGAATCAGGCCGCTTTTGGATCGCGTTACGGAGTTTCTTCACGGATCGCCGGGGAATACACCGGAAGCCTGGGGAACTCAGGCGAACACTTGATCGTAAAAGGTCTACTTGGAGAGCTCTGGGTCGACTTCAGTTATCAGAGCGACTGGTATCCAGTTACCGACGGAGCCGGGTTCTCACTAGTGCTCTCCAGCGATTCGATTGGACCCGAAGAACTCGGAGATCCCGCAAGTTGGCGGCCGAGCGCGAAACCGGGTGGTTCTCCCGGAAAAGCGGATTCGCAGCCTGCGCAGTTCCCTCCCATCGTCATCAGCGAGTTGGTCAGCCACTCCGGGATCCTGGGCTTCGATCAGATCGAGCTGCAGAATCTCTCCCAAGACCTCGTCAACATCGGCGGATGGTTTCTGAGTGATGATGCACAGACGCCCAGGAAATACCGGATCTTAGACAACACCCTGATTCAGCCCGGTGGGTTTCTGCTCTTTGACGAAACTCAGTTTGGAAACCAGGCCTTGCAACCTTTCGCGTTCGATGCCCTCGGCGAGGCGGTCTATCTCTTCAGCGGGGACGGTCAGACGAATCTAACCGGCTATCAACACGGGTTCACTTTCGGAGCACAGCAGTCAGGCACGTCCTTCGGTCGCTACTTGGATCGGGCAGGACGCGAACAATTCGTGATGCAGAACGCCAAGACGCTTCAGCACACCAACTCCGGACCCTGGGTATCGCCGGTAGTCTTCAGCGAGATCATGTATCATCCCCCAGATCTCAATACCAACGCCGGATTCCTATTCGCAGCCGATGGCGATTACCTCGAGTTCTTCAATCGGAGCTCAACCTTGGTTCCGCTCTATGATCCAGGGGCTCCCACCAACACCTGGAAGCTCGACGGAGCGGTCCACTACAGCTTCCCAGGCGGAACTTCCATCCCGGCGGGAGGCCTCTTGGTGGTGGTCAGCTTTGATCCGTTGGCTCGGCCAATTCAACTGGAGGCGTTCAAGGCACAGTATGGACTCAGCGGGCTTACCGTGGTGGGACCCTATTCCGGCAGTCTCGGAAATAAGGGCGGGAAGGTCTCACTGAAGTTCCCTGACGTGGCCATCACCAATACCCTCGGGGAGATAACGGTCCCCTATGTCGTCGCGGAAGAGGTTTCCTACCAGGACAACTCAGGATGGCCTTCCGGCGCGGACGGTTTCGGATACGCACTGACTCGTGTAGATCCCTCGTCCTTCGCCAACGACCCGTTCAATTGGATCGCGGCGCGTCCTACACCGGGCACCTTGCCTGCCGCAGTCGATCTTCCGCGGATCACGCAG
>JAYTTC010000152.1:0-2361 GCA_043745255.1 Verrucomicrobiales bacterium | reverse complement strand
CTATCGCGGACCCTGGGTTCATCCCGAGCCCGGAAAGGTTTAAAGCAAACAGGGCAGGCTTTCGCCTGCCCTGCTTCTGACTCGCAGCGGACCCTTCCCGGCTCCGCAAACCGCTTACTGAGCTTGGCTCGCTTCGGACAGATGCGCCTGCCAATCCGCTCGCAGCTGAGCTTTCGCTTCGGGACTCATCGTGGTGACATCTTCGCCCAGCTGGTAGGCCAGCTCGACGTCGTCGTTCAGTTCGGGCGAGGGACTTCCATCCTGCAGCGCCGTCGGAGCTGGCGACGGTGGAATGACCTGTGCGGTCTGAGGTGCAGCGACCGGACGCGTGACGGACTTGGGTTCGACAAGAGCCCCTAGCGATTCGGTGTCTTTGGAGTCCGCTAGTTGAGCAACCTGGACGGGCTGGATCGGAGCGGCGGCCCGACGTTGCTGGACCAGAAGGAGAGACGCGGTGGCGATTGCGAGGACGGCGATGAGATTTAGGGAAGCGCGGGAAGGATTCATAGGTTTGAGGAGAGTGAGAGTTTCTGTCTTTGGTTTTGATCGGGTTCAAGGTCCGCATCGGAAGCGGGACGGTGCGAGGCTCGGTCACTATCTTGGCCCCACCCATCCCGCTCCCAGGAAGCGGTCAGGGGAATTGCATCAGAGAGCCGGAGTCAGAACGTTTTTGATTCCCGGGATGATGATCGGCTTGATGATGACGGGATCGATGGGCTTGATGATAATTGGGTCGATAATGATTGGATCGATCGGTCGGATGATGATCGGGTCCTGAGGGCACTCGGTGTTGCCATCTCCGGTGCCGAGCAGGATGGTGAGATTCTGGAAATCCTGAACGTCGGTCCAGAGCAGGCCATAGCCGTTCTGCACTCGGCTGCTAGCACCTAAGATGAAACTGTAGGCGCAGGACTTACTGGCCCGCCACTCGCGTCCGGCGAGCGGAACCGAGAGAGTGCTGAACCCATCCCACTGCTTGGGACCATCGGCGTTGATATGATTCACGAAGAAGGGGATGCCCATGCTCACGCCGCCGCTGGTGTAGGTGTCGCTGTAGAGAGTGTCGGTGGCATGTCCGTGTCCGTAGGTGCCGTAGAGCCAGAGGCCGCTGAGAGCGCCGTTGGTATCCGTGACGCTGATATCAAAGGAGAACCCCTTCGGCGCGCTGCCCTGCGTGACGATTCCGCATTCGCAGATGTCATTGCCGTCATATTGGACCTTGTTTAGAGCCACGCTGGGAGGGGTGTTCACCAGGCGAAGGGTCATGAGATTCCCCGCCGGGCTCGGAAGCACGGCACCTAGTCCGTTTAACAACTCCAGCTTGAGCCGGTAGGTGCCGTTGTCACTGGGGTGAGTCTGCCAACCCAGGATTTGATTGGGGTTGTACCACAGCTCGAAGAAGCTCGGAATATCGTAGGCATCGTTCGAGTCAGGCCCGATTGCCTGAGGCAACCAGGTCAGACCATTCCATTTGAAATTGGTCCAGGTTTCGCGCATCCGGGTGAATGTCCCTCCATCCTTGGAAACCAGCACTCGATATTTCGATGCTCCAAGCGTGTAGCGAAGGGCGCTCCATCGACCAAAAACCCTCAAATCGCCGCCGAACGGAGCGTTGGTGGCGAAGTAGTATCCAGGCTGATTGATGTTCGCATAGCCATCGCTGCCGATATAGCTCGAAGGCACCAAACCCACTCCCATGAACACCGGACCGCTTCCACCGGGATACACCGGAGTGACGGCGAGCGAGAGGTTGAACAGGTTGGAAAGGTCGGGAGAGATCGAGGCGGTGGGCTGACTGGTATTGAACGCCGGGGCCTCGGAACGCGTGGTCACGTTGAACCGAACATGCGGATTTCGGAACGAGATCAAAGACCCAAAGCCAGTGTCGGCTCCGATTTCGGAAAGCTTCAATCGCATTTCCCAGAACCGATGAGGCACTGAGGAGTTCAGTGTTGGACCGAATCCCGCTTTGCCCACCGACTGGGGATCGGTAGGTGTGCAACCCGTCCAGGAAGACGCGCTCAACCGAATTGATTTCACGAACTCTTGGCCGTCGTTGCAGGAGCTGTAATCCAGATCGACGTGCGGGGTGACCGCGTGATTGAGATCCACGTCGAAAGCCAGACGGAACCAATCTCCGGTATTGGCACCGGCATGGGCTGGCGGATTGTTGACTGTATCGTCCACGACATCGATGAGGACATAGAGGAAATGGATGTCGTTCATGGTCATGAGCTTTCCGTGAGCGAGCGCGGTTGATTGGGCGTAGCTCCATTCACCACGGCCCACTACCCCGTTAATGGTCGGAGGGGTGGTCGCCCAGCGACGGAGGATGGGAACGTCAGCGCTCGCAGAATTTAC
>JAYTTC010000151.1:0-2376 GCA_043745255.1 Verrucomicrobiales bacterium | reverse complement strand
TCGGCTATCAGCTTAGCCACCTCTCCCACGCGACGAATATTTTCTGCCCGGTCTTCCGCAGAGAACCCCAGGTCTTTGCAGAGCCCGTGGCGAACGTTATCACCATCCAAAATATAAGTCTGCTTGCCCTGGTTGAAGAGCTCCCGTTCGAGTTCTCCCGCGATGGTGGACTTGCCGGATCCCGAGAGTCCGGTCAGCCAGACCACTTGTCCGCCGTGCCCATTGCGAATCGATCGCTGCTGGTAGGTGACCTTGCCGTGGCTCCAAAAAATATCGTCGCTCTTCTGCAGCGAATCCGCGGTGCGCCGGGGATAGTTGTCGTTGACCACGATCCCTCCACCGGACACCTCAAATCCGTCGACGATCACGAAGCGGCCGGTGGCGACAATCTCGTCATGGGCGTCGAAGGCGAGCGGTCGCTTGGTGCGAAGCGTCACCTCCCCCACCTCATGGCGTCCGATATGGCGCTCCTCCCCCAGGCGATGGATGGTGCCCAGGGTGGAGGCGTCGATGATATTCTCGATCGACTCGATCTGGCATTCCGCCTCTTGGGTGGCGAGCTTGATTTTATAGCTCTTGCCCAACCGAAAGGGCTGACGTCCGAGCCAGAAGAGCCGCGCTTTGAAACGGCTGAGCTCGTAGGGAGGGGCTGACTCCAGCGCGGCGATGGCACCTCGCTCGACGAAGATCTGTTCGGTGAGCGTGATGCCGATCGATTCTCCGGCGCTGGCGGTGTCGCTCGCGGTCGCGGCCCAACGTTCGATGGTTTTCACCACGCTGGTTTTCTTGCTCGGCGCGAACACCAGACGATCTCCGACGTTGATGATTCCGGAATCCACTCGTCCGGCGAGGATGCGTCGGTCGTCGAAGCGATACACATCCTGGATCGGGAGTCGGAGAGGCTGGTTGAGCGGGAGGTCGGTGACGTTGAATTGATCGAGGGCCTGGAGAACGGTTGAGCCCTGATACCACTTCATGTTTTCGCTCAGCGAGGCGATGTTATCGCCGTGCTTCGCGGCGATAGGGATGAAGAGCTTCGGCACGACGCCCACGCTCTTCAGCCAGGCTCGGTATTCCGCCTCGATGGCGTTGAACTTGGCCTCTGAGTAGTCCTCCAAATCCATCTTGTTCACCAGCACGGCCACTTGTCGGATGCCCAGCAGATTCAGCAGATATCCATGCCGTCGGGAATTCTCCTGCACGCCTTCATGGGCATCGATGAGCAGGAGCGCGGCTTCGGCGTTGGCGGCGCCGGTGATCATGTTCTTCAGAAACTCCTTGTGCCCCGGCGCGTCGATGATGACGTACTGCCGTTTCTGGGTCTGGAACCAGATCTGAGCGGTGTCGATGGTGATGTTCTGATCGCGCTCGGATTGAAGCGCGTCCATGAGGTTGGCCCACTCGAAGGGCACTCCACGCCGCTCGGCGACTTTCTGGAGTTGCTCCAGCTTGCCTTCGGGGAGCGAGCCGGTGTCGTTGAACAGGCGGCCGACGAAGGTCGACTTGCCGTGGTCCACATGGCCCACGATCACGATCTTTAACTGCTCGCTTGGAATGGTGGATGTTTGCATGGGGCGTAAAAGGGCTCGGAGTCGCGTCTCACATGTAACCGTCGCGGCGGAGCTTCTCGAAAGCATCTTCGCTCTCCTTGTCTTGAGCGCGGCCTGAGCGTTCGGGGGACTTGGTCTGTCGCAGTTCCTCGATGATTTCGCGCACGTTGCTGGCTTTCGATTTGATCGGCGTGGTGCACGGATAACAGCCCAGGCTGCGGTAGCGCTCGCCTTTTTCATTCGCGAAGTAGAGCGGGATGATCGGCATGTTCTCGCGTTCGATGTATTCCCAGATGTTCAGCTCGGTCCAGTGAAGGAGCGGATGAATCCGGATATGGGTGTCCTTCTCGAAGTCGGTCTTGAACTGGTCCCACAGTTCCGGCGGCTGATCCTCGACGTTCCACTCCATGTTTTTATCGCGTGGGCTGAAGTAGCGTTCCTTCGCGCGAGTGGGCTCCTCGTCGCGGCGCACCCCCACGATCACACCGGTGTAGTGATATTTGTCCAGCACCTGCTTCAATCCATCCTTCTTCAACGTTCCACAGCATTGCACGCGTGTGGCATTGCCGTTCGGGAACGTGATGCCGGTCTTGAGCTGTGCTTCGTTCTTTCCTACCACCAGCTGGAGGTCCCACTCCTTGACCAGTCGATCGCGATACTCGATCATCGAGGGGATCTTGTAAGTGGTGTCGACATGCACCAAGGGGAAGGGAACGTGACCAAAGAACGCTTTGCGCGCCAGCCACAGGAGGACGGTGGAGTCTTTTCCGATGCTCCAGAGCATGGCGAGGTTTTCAAATTTATTGAAAGCCTCCCGCATGATGTA
>JAYTTC010000150.1:0-8726 GCA_043745255.1 Verrucomicrobiales bacterium | reverse complement strand
GCATCCAATCGGACAGAGAATGATTTCTCAAAATTCACCTCGATCGCTCCGAAGGGCCGCAGGAACGTGGTTGCGAACGTTCCTGCTCCTCATCGTTTCCGCTTTGCTCGTGGCTCAAGGGGGTGCGGCAGCGCAGTCGGAATTGCCGATCACCCGGCAAATAGCTCAAGGTCGATGGTTTCCCGAGCCACTTCGCCCCAGTCGTCTGCCTGGTGATGAAGAAAATCGAGCTCTGCTTCAGGCGCTGTCCTCCTTCTCCGCCCGGACTAATCGTGATGATGTCTCGACCGTGACCTCGTTTCTCGAGCGTTTTCCCGATAGCGCCTGGGAGGTGTCGCTGCGCACCGAGCTGGGATGTGAATTCTACCGCACGGGCTGGTTTTCCAAAGCGGCCGAGGCTTGGGAACGGGTCTGGCTCGCCCGTGAGACTGTCGGACCGACCGAAGCGCAAATAGCCGTCGATCGAGCGGGCAGTCACCTTGCTGGCCTGTACGCGCGACTGGGTCGCATGGATGGACTTCATCGATTGCTTCCTCAGCTCGACGCGCGCCGACTGACCGGTCCCGATGCGGAACGTGCGCGCGGTGCCAGGGATGGACTGTGGTCGATGGAGAACACTCCCGAGATCGCCTTCCGCTGCGGCCCTCTGGCATTGGATCGAATTCGCTCGCATCGAAATCCCACCAATGGGTTGCCTCCGGCGATCTGGAACTCAAAATCGACCACGAATGGAATGAGCCTGGCCGAGGTGGCGAGGCTTTCCACCGATTTGGGCATGAACTACCAGATCGCGTTTCGATCCCCTGGATCGAAGCTGATCATCCCCGCTGTGGTTCATTGGAAAGTGGGGCACTACGCAGCGCTGGTGCGAGAGCGAAACGGACTTTGTCTTGCGCAGGATCCGACGTTCGGGAATGACACCTGGACTTCGCAGTCGGCTCTCGACCATGAGTGCTCTGGCTACTTTCTCGTTCCTCCCGGTCCCCTTCCATCAGGGTGGCGTTCCGTCTCCGAGGCCGAAGGACGCACGGTGTTCGGCAAGGGAGCGACGGATAAGAGTGATCCAGACGCCACCACACCCTATGACAAGACATTGAAGGGACCCGACTCCGATCGCAGCGCCTGGGAGGAACCCAATTCCTGCGGAATGGCGTCTTGGAATGCGCATCTCCTTCTGGTCAGTCAGGAGATCATGGATACGCCGATCGGCTATCGGCCGCCATTCGGCCCTCCTGTGTTCACCACAATGCGCTACGTGCAGTTGCAGAACGGCCGCTTCAGTCATCGCTATCAATGGTCCCACAACTGGCAGGGTTTCCTCTACGATGATGCCCTAAATCCTCTGGAAAATGTCTCCATTAACTTTGGGGGCGGCTGGTTGACTTTCGTGGCGGACTACGACGATAGGAATGTGTTCCGATGCAAATTGTACAATCCAGGCATTCTCGTCCGCGCCTCGTTGACCAACTACGTGTGGCAATGTCCGGACGGAACCAAGCGCATCTACTCGACGGATTCCCCGGTGAATAATGGAACGGTTCGTTACGTGTCCTTGACCGCCATTGAAGACGCGGCGGGCAATCGGGTCTCAATTGAGGTGAATTCACGGGGTCGTGTCGAATCCGTAACCGATCCGATCGGCCAAGCGACGCGTTTCTACTACGAACTGACGGACCCTGGGATACCGGATCCCGATCCGGGCGATCTGTTGCACCTTCGCAGTGAGAATGGCGACTACCCAGGGCAGGTGACTCGAATCGTGGATCCCTTTGGCCGAACAGCGCGGTTTCAATACACCACATCACTCCGAACGGTGACCGGGTTCTGCTCCTTCGGTCCTTGCCCCTTCCTCTACTTCGCCTACGACCTCACTAATATTATCGATGTAGCAGGTCTTGGCTCGCAGTTCCGTTACACCAACACGGCGGGCAGTGATTATATCGGAAAATTAACAACACCTTACGGCGCTACGAGCTTCCAATGGAGCTCGCCGCGCGCGCGCAATACCCTGCTTCAGATCACCGATGCCAATGGCGACCAGGAGCGGGTCGAATACTCCGAGGATCACAATAATATCCCGTTTGCTGAGGTTTTCGCCTCCGTCCCTCAGGGGATGACGACTTGGAATCGTTACCTTTATTCTCGAAACACGTATCATTGGGACAAGAAAGCTTATGCTGAAGGATTCGCGACCAATGACTACAGCAAGGCTCGCATCTACCACTTCGCTCACAGCTATGTGATCAATGCGGCGTCAGGAATTCTTGAAAGCTTTAAGCAACCCCTGGAAAATCGAGTGTGGTTCAACTATCCGGGCCAGGCTCTATCCACGGTGCCGGGGACATCTGATTTGCCCAGCAAGATCGGGCGTGTCCTCGATGATGGCACGACGCAGCTCCAGCAGTTCGAACGCAATCAGTTAGGCAACCTCACAAAAAGTATCGATCCAGAAGGACGTACTTTGAGCTTCGTTTACTCGACCAATGACGTGGACTTGCTCGAAGTTCGGCAAACACGCGCGGGCCAGAACGATCTGCTTACTCGTGCCACCTACGATGCTCGACATTTGCCTGTGAGCCTGACAGGTGCGGCAGGACAGACGACCCGCTTTCAATACAATGCTCGAGGCCAGCTGCTCAGCGTCTCCAACGCAAATAATGACAGCTTGTCTTTTGTCTATGATGCGAGAGGATTCCTGCTCGCCGTCGACGGCCCGCTGGCCGGGCCGCAGGATCGCAAATCGCTCACCTATGATGCTGCCGGGCGGGTGCGCACGGCGACCGACGCCGATGGCTACTCCCTCACCTTCGACTACGATGACCTGGACCGGCCAACAAAAGTCTCTTTCCCGGATGGCACTTTCCAACAGGTTGACTTTGATCGCCTCAAGCCAGGGCTTGTTCGAGATCGCCTCGGAAACGAGACCCGCTACACCTATAACAGCCTGCAGCAGCTTTCGGCGGTGCAGGACGGGCTTGGCCGGGTCACGCGTTTCGATTGGTGCAAGTGTGGAGATTTGAATAGCCTGATCGATCCATTAGGACGAGCGACTCTCTGGCGACATGACATCCAAGGGCGCGTTTATGCGAAGGAGTATGCCGATGGCTCCAGAGTTTCTGTGGACTACGAGAGAACCACGAGTCGCGTGCGGCAGATTCGGGACGAGCAGAACCAGCTCACACAGTTCGCGTATACGGTGGATGATTTGCTCCTCGAGAAGCGTTATGTGAACTCCGTCATTCCAACGCCATCCGTTCGTTTTACGTTCGATCCCGACTTTTCCCGAGTGCTGACGATGACGGATGGGAACGGAGTGACCGCGTTTACCTATCATCCCGTGCTCTCAGCCGGTGCCGGACGGATCGCTTCGATCAATGGGCCCTGGGCCAATGACACCATCACGTTCGCGTACGATTCACTTAGCAGGATGAGGTCGCGACGGATCAACAACGCTGCTATCCGGCGCACCTTCGACTCAGCCGGACGGCTCACTCAATTGACCAACGTGCTTGGCACCTTCGATCTGACCTGGGAGGCCGGCAGCGATCGTTTGAGAGGAGTGCGCTACCCCAACGGCCAGTCGACGGAATATCAGTACCATCCGAATGTGGGAGATCAATTGCTACATCGAGTGACTCATCGTTTGCCGAACAACTCTGTCCTATCCGAGTTCACCTACCTCTACAACTCGGGTGCCCAAATCACCAATTGGACGCAGCTGCAGGGCGGACGTCTGAAGAGTTGGGATCCTGCCTATGATGCAGGGGAACGCCTGGTTGGCCTGGCCGTAGTTCAGAACGGCTCTCCCCGCCAAACTGTGGACTACGCTTATGATGCGAACGACAATCTTACTGCGGAGCAGGGGAGTGGTGTCGCTCGCGAATTGTCTTACAACGCCCTCAACCAGGTTACCGGAATGAATGACAGCTCCGTGCCAGTCACACGCTATGAGTGGGACGCGGAACACCGACTCGTCGCCTTCAGCAGCGGAACCCATCGGACGGAGTTCAGCTATGATGGTTTGGGTCGGCGAACAGGGATCGTGGAAACAGACAATGGAATCGTGGTCAGTGATCGGCACTATCTATGGACCGGGATGCAGTTATGCGAGGAGCGAGATGCAACGGGCGGTAACACTCTGAAAAGATTTTCCAGTTTTGGGGTTGCCAGCTCTGGGGGGGCGGATCTCCCGCCAGGAAACTATTTCTTTACGCGCGACACCCTCGGGTCTGTTCGAGAGATGTGTGACCAAACGGGCAATGTCCGAGGCCAATTTGAATATAGTCCTTACGGCCTCCGGCAGCGGTTGGGTGGAGACCTTGAGCCGGGATTTGGTTTTACCGGTCATCCGCTCCACCTACCCAGTTCGCTGTACCTGGCACCCTTTCGCGCTTACGACGCAAGACTCGGTCGTTGGATCAGTCGCGATCCGCTGGGTGAGGCGGAGGGCGCAAACCTATATGCATACTTATTGTCGGATCCGGTGAACTTTCTCGATCCACTCGGCAAGGGCGGTACGCGAGCGGATACTTTGGTGCAGAACACGGCCGGCTACAAAGATGCCAAAGCGGGGATCTCCGCTTTGGACACTGCAAAAACGATTGTAAAGACTGTTGATAAGATCGCTGACAAGGGAGCTAAGGCAACCGTCCAGGGCAAGTTCGAGGACATGGGGAAGGACGCGATGGAGAAGATCGCGCCCAGTCCCATCAAGCAGTACGAAGATGGCGTGACCCAAATGGCAAATACAGCGCAGGAGTCCGGGAACCTTTACGACAAGGCGAAAAAACAAACCTACGGAAAAGCGTTCGATGCGTTGCGCGGCGCACCCTGCGCTCCAACCCAGGCACCGCCGGTGAAGGTCGACCCGCCGACGCCGGGTTTTTTCGACAACTGGTTTACCTCGTCACCGTCCACCTCCCCAGCGCAGCGCGATGGTCCGATCCCTCGGAAGTCGACTTTCTCTGAGGCTGACCGCGCCGCCGCCGCCTCGCATTAGGAACCCATATGAAGTTCACTCACTTCAGACTCGGTCGCCTGTTAATGGCGGTGGGAGTCACCGGTCTCTTTGGATCCGCAACGCTTCTCGCGCAGGTCACGGTGATCCACGATGCCAGCGGCGGTTTGTCAGAAGTCCGAACCGGCTCAGCGGCCTCGCCTCAGATTCTCGCAGAACCCGCGAATCGCCTCGCGTCTGCAGGACAAAACGCGGCCTTCACCGTCCTCTCCACTGGAGCTGCGCCGCTCCGCTACCTCTGGTTGTTCAACAGCAATCTTTTGGCGGGGGCGACGAGCGATTCACTGTTGGTAACCAACGTCACTCTCTCCGACTTTGGGGCTTATCAAGTGGTTGTTGCCAATGCATTCGGCAGCGTCACCAGCACTGTGGCGCGTCTCGAATTGGACTCGGATGGGGACGGGTTGGCGGACCGCTGGGAGATCACCTATTTTGGCTCCGTTACGAATCAGAATGCCGCTATGGATCGAGACAATGATGGGGTTTCCAATCTGGCTGAATTTCGCGAGGGTTCGAACCCCACCAACGCGACATCCTACCTCCCGCGCCTGGCGGTCCGCGTGGTCCAGGGCACCTTACTCGTGGTTCCTGATTTAGAGCACTACACCAATGGCCAGTCGGTCACGGTCAGCGCCACGCCAAACTCAGGTCTGTCGTTCATCGCCTGGACCGGCGCGCGGACGACCAATGCGAGTACCGTTATGGTCGTGATGAATTCCAACATCACGCTATTGGCAACCTGCGGTCTTCCACTGGCCCCAGCCCTCAACGTAATGAGCAGCGTGGCCACTGGAGGAGATGCAGCCTGGTACGGACAAACTGGGGACAGTGCAGATGGTGTATCGGCGGCGCGGAGTGGCACGATCGGACACAACCAGAAGTCTTGGCTGCAAATCACCAACCAGATGAACAGTCAGGGGACGGTCGGCTTTCAGTGGCGGGTGAGCTCTCAGTTTGGCTACGATTTCCTTAGCGTTTATGTGAACAATGTCCTGCAGCTCGCGAGTATTTCCGGCGAGAAGAGCTGGCACCAGCGGACTTACTATCTCACTTCCGGTGTGAACGTCGTCCGTTGGGAATACGCCAAGAACGCGCACGACGGCTATGAAAGCGATGGCATCACACTCTATTCCACCAGCTCGGGGGACAACGCCTATTTCACTGGAAACTATTTGGAGCCAGAGGACGCCGCATTCCTCGATCAAGTTCAATTCGAGGAGTATCCGGATCCGAGCCTCGATTCGGATCACAACGGACTGCCGGATCTTTTCGAATATAAATACTTTTTCGAGATTGGCGGCGATCCCAAGGCGGATCCTGACCTGGACGGAGTGACCAATGCCGAGGAAGCGGGTGACGGGACCAATCCCACCCTCTCGAACTCGGCTCGTCCGCGCGTGCGAATCGAGATCGAGGGAGCTGGATCGATTCTAAAGCAACCCGATCTCCCCAGCTATCGACAATACAACAACATGACCAACACGGCGACCGCCGCGAGCGGATGGTCTTTCGTCGCCTGGGTGGGCAACGTGAACTTTGCATTTGCCTTCGCGGTAAAGACCAACAACCCACTCGTCGTGTATCTCGATGTGACGAAGACCTTCCGCGCTGTTTTCGGCCTGCCTCTCGGCGAGGTGACGGAAATCCCGGCCCTCCCCTGGACGAAGGGGGGTGAGGTGGGTTGGTATGGGCAGACTAATGTGACTCATGACGGCATCAGTGCCGCCCGCAGCGGACCTCTTGGCCCGCTATACAGTGAGTCCTGGATGGAGACTACGGTGGTCGGTCCGGGCTCCCTCTCGTTCTGGTGGAAAGTGGATTCTACGACGAACGTCGATGAACTCACCTTCCTGCTCAACTCGACCCAACAGCCCGCTAAGATCTCGGGCGTCGTGGACTGGCAGCCGCAGACCTACTATTTGGCGGCCGGAACGAACACCTTGCGCTGGCGTTTCAAGCGCAACGGCGGGGCTGACACCAATCGCCTCACAGCGGGCTGGGTGGATCAGGTGGTTTTCAAATCGGGTGCGACTGTGCCTGTCTTTGTTCAGCAGCCTGTCGATTTATCGGTTCTTCAAACCTCCAACGCGCTGGTGCGCGTTTTGGCTTCGGGAACTCCAACGATGAGCTACCAATTGTTCCGGGGTTCCGTCCCGTACGGGGCAGCGACCCCCTCCAGTGTTTTGATCATTTCGAATGTCTCGCCGACGCAGTCGGGAGCCTGGACCGTGCGTGCGAGCAATAGCGCGGGTGACACGGCCAGCGACTCTTTTTCGCTCAGCGTGCTCCCGGTGCCGCCGCTCAACGACCTGTTCGCGAGCCGTCAGCCGTTGATCGGACTTTCCAATGCGATTTCCGGTTATAATTTCGGTGCAACCAAAGAACCCGGTGAACCCGCTCATGGCAACTCTGAGGGTGGCCGCTCCGTGTGGTATTCCTGGACGGCGCCCCAAACCGCCAAATACCTAGCGATCGCCGAAGACAGGCAAGCGACGGGCCCGCTATTGCTGGGGGTTTACCAAGGCAACTTCGTGACCGCGCTTGCGACTGCGGGTAGCGCCAGCGATTCAGGCACCTTCACGGACGGAGGGATCGTGGTGCGCGCTAAAGCGCTTTTTAGCGCCACGGCAGGCACCCGCTATGCGATCGCTGTGGATACCGACTACGGACTAGGCACCTGGTTCACGCTCGCGATGGAACTTATTCCACCGCCGCCGAACGACGCGTTCGCAAATCGGATTTTCATCACCGGCTCCAGCGTCACGGTGTATGGGAAAAACCTCGCAGCGACTCGCGAATCCGGGGAACCCAGCTCAGGATTTCTCGATGGTTCCAATTCCGTGTGGTGGGCATGGACCGCGCCTAGCAGCGGAACAGCCATCGCGACTTGGACCGGGTCCAGCTTTGCGCC
Organism: Verrucomicrobiales bacterium; assembly: GCA_043745255.1. GTDB lineage: Bacteria > Verrucomicrobiota > Verrucomicrobiia > Limisphaerales > UBA11320 > UBA11320. The sequence goes on along the minus strand of JAYTTC010000150.1, from coordinate 798 downwards.
TATCGTTTCGATCTTCACCGGGAGCACCCTCACGACACTCGATATCACCACCAATAGCTTCTTCACCGGCATGGACTCGGTCCGCTTTCCCGTCGCTCAGGGAGTCAGCTATTCGATCTCAGTGGATGGACTCTATGGGTCGGCGGGCGACATTGTGCTCAATCTGGCGACGTTGGCACCTTCGATCAGCGCGAGCATCGATCCAGCGACTGGCCATCCTTTTCTTACGCTCAGCGGTGCCGTGGACTTGACCTACGTGATCCAAGGCTCGACGAACCTCATTCACTGGAGGTCGGTGGCCACGAATCGCGTTCCGAGGGACGGAGTCATCCTGCTGCCCGTCGCGCTGACCACGAACGGTAGTTCGAAATTCTTCCGTGCGTTTCTACCCTAGCAGGCCGTCTGACTTAGAACCTCTTTCTGCGAGGCGCCCGCCTCGCCTTTGCTTTCCACTGTTTCCGGGTGTGATTAAAAGTGGGTGCGGGCTTCTGTAGTGTCGTCCGTATCGGACGATCCGGACGGGGATGGGCCGATACGGCCCACGCTACAGAACTGCAGCTGGCTGACACCAAGGGGGAGGGGATGAGGAGTTCAGAGGCCCGTCTTTTTTGCATCTCTTGCGCTTTTTCGCGGCTAATTCCAAGTTGCTTTCAAGATGAGTGTAAGGCGCGCCGGAGTTTTTGGCGCTGGCGAGGCGCGAGGAAGGCGCAGATCCGCAGAGATCTGTAACTGACGAGCAACGAAGCCAGCGGCAAAAAGAACCAGCGAATTACACTCATCTTGAAAGCAACTTGGAAT
>JAYTTC010000149.1:0-2378 GCA_043745255.1 Verrucomicrobiales bacterium | reverse complement strand
GACCGGCACTGCAGGATTTCTGGCTCGCACCGTCATTCCTTCCACTTGGACCCGGATGGCGGATCCCAACGAGGAGATCTCGAACACTGAGCAGGCGGCGCGGCGCGTGGAAGACGGACGGTTCAAGAACGTGATCCACCGCTGGCGAACCTCAGCGGACGGACGTTGGCTTTGGAAAGGAGACACCAGCAGCGACGAGCTCAGTGCGCATATCTTTGGCTATTACTTCTACTACCAACTCGCTGCGGAGGACCCCGAACGGGCACGAGTCCGCGAGCAGGTGCGGAAGCTGGTCGACCATTTGATCGAGAATGAGTTCACCTTCCGCGATCTCGACGGCACGCACACGCGATGGGGAGTGTGGACACCGGATCGATTGATTCAGGATCCGAACTGGCTCCTTGAAGCGGGGATCAACGCCGTCGAGTTGAGCTGTTTCCTGAAGGTTGCGCATTTCATGACCGGTGAGGTCCGCTATCAGGAGCATTACGACCACCTCCTCCGCGACCCGCGTTGGCGGAACCTGATTCGCGAAGCCAAGAATCTCAACCCTGCCACGCGCACCCACATTGACGATGAGTTGCTGGCGTTTGTTTATGGCCCTCTGTTGCTCCTGGAAAAGGATCCGTCTCTCAAGCGACTCTACCGACAGAGTTTCGATCGCTGGCATGCGGCGGTGCGACCGGACGTGACTCCCTTCTTTGAAATACTCTACACCGCAGTAACCAAGAACACTCGAGCGCTCGAAGCCGCAGTGAAGGTCTTGAGAGAGACACCTCTGGATCTCATTCGGTGGGAAGTCGATAACTCGCATCGGGAGGATCTTCGATTGGTGCGCACGCCTGAGCTCGAGCACTGGCAGACACCCCGGCTGCTTCCGCCGTCCGAGCGAGGCGTCCCGCGCACCGATGACAACCCGCGCTTGGCGGTGCAGGGGGATGGAGGCCGCACCGAGAGTGACGGTGTGTTTTGGTTGCTTCCATACTGGATGGGCCGTTACTACGGATTCATCGAAGCACCCCGCTGATCGGCATCGGAGGAGTCTTCTCCTGTAGCTTCTGCCACTCCTCCGCCTCTCGCTTGCCTTCAATCCTGTAGTAGATGAGATAGGCCAAGCCAATTCCGGCTGGAATCAGGCCATAGATGGCATTCTTTGAACCGCCACGTCCGGCTACATACACCGCAGTGGAGACCGTGATGCCCAGAAATAACCACACGAGGCCGCGACGAAGATAGCGCCGTGGATGGAGGTTCTCCTCAAACCTTCGGAAGAGCCCTTCCGGCCACGGAGGTAATTCCATGCCTTTTTCAATCGCCGCCACTCGCTCTTTTACTTTGAAGAGAAATCTTATGAAGAGGTGGCCGAAATCATGGGGATTCCATTGGGGACAGTGAAAACTCACCTCTATCGAGCCAAGCGCGAATTGCTGAACGCGCTGCAGAAAGGAAAACACTATGACCTGCGACCAGTTTGAACGAACGCTTCTAGAACTTCCGTCGAGTGCCTCTCTCGCGGACGCTGCACTGGCCGCTCACTTGGCGGGTTGCAAGCGGTGCCAGGCGACCACGCGGACGGTGGCTGAGTTGGATTTTGAATTGACCCGCGGGCTAGTGGCGCCAGAGCTGGAGGTCAGCTTCGCCACGGAGATATTGCAGCGAGTAGATGCGCTTCGGTGCGAGCCGCTGGAACTCGAACAACGTCGCTCGATAGCGGAGGCAATCGAGAGGAATGCATGCGAGAGACTGAGTTTTTACCGAGCGCGCTGCGTCGATTCGTCAGCAGCGCCCCGATGGCGGGAGTGACACTCCTCCTCATCGGGTTGTGCCTGGTCAGCGCAGTCTGGACGACCCTGCTCTACACCCGATCGCGCTCATCCTGAGCGCCTGTCGAGTGCTGGGCCGGGTTGCGGACTCTCACTTCGCTGTCTGGGTGCGTTCTCAGGCGCACGCGACAGATTTGTGTGAAAAAGCCCTATTCAGACCTCCGCCATGGATGAAGACCTTACCCACGTTCCGGACTCTTGGGTGTGATTCAAAGTGGGTGAGAATGGAGTGTCGCAGATTCGAAGAGGTGGGGCGGGGATGGGCCGATACGGCCCACACTACAGAACTGGAGTCCGGCTTCTGTAGTGTCGTTCGTATCGAACGATCCGGACGGGGGGATGGGCCGATACGGCCCACGCTACAGAACTGCAGTCCGTCTTCTGTAGTGTCGTCCGTATCGGACGCTCCGGGCGGGGATGGGCCGATACGGCCCACACTACAGAACTGCAGCCCGGTCTTTTCTGCGTATCTTGCGCTTTTTCGCGGCTAAGCCCGGCCCTGCCCGTTTCCGATCCGGGGAGGAGAAACCTGTTCCGAGAACCTACTTCTGTCGG
>JAYTTC010000148.1:0-2379 GCA_043745255.1 Verrucomicrobiales bacterium | reverse complement strand
ACGGTTTCCCTCTTCTGTAGTGTCGTCCGTATCGGACGATCCGGGCGGGGATGGGCCGATACGGCCCACACTACAGAACTGCAGCCCGGCTTCTGTAGCGTCGTCCAGAGGTCCCGTCTTTTTTGCGTCTCTTGCGCCTTTTCGCGGCTAAGCCCTGCCCTGCCCGTTTCCGATCCTGGGAGGAGCGTTTACTGTGGATGGCGCGGAGGGGAGAGGGAACAGGTTCCGAGAACCTACTTCTGTCGGGATATCGCGGCCGCTGAAGTGGGCGGCCCTCTCACGCAGCGACCCATTCAAGCTTTCGCCAAGGATCCAGATCTCACCCCCACTTCTAATGGCACCCGCGCCGCAAGGATCCCGTTATCTTCCTCTTGTCAGCTCTACCGTTTGTGCCATGGTGCGGTGTTGGAGTTTTGACAAGAGTTTTTTAATGTGTAGCCGGTAATGGGCTCATCCGTTCTTCGTTGTTGTTATGATGTTTTCTTCCGTCGGGATTCGCGCACTCAAGTCGCTGGTCGCGGCTGCACTCTTGACTGGGTTTATGACCCAGGCGCACGCCGCGGCGATCACGCGTGAGGCGAACCGCACGCTCCATTTTCCATCGAAGCTTCCGAGCGGGGGCTATGTCACAGTAGATGCGTTTCCTGGGCTGCAGTTCAATGGTCCGGTGTGCATGGCGACGCCTCCGGGGGAGACCAATCGGTTGTTCGTTTTGGAGAAAAGCGGAAAGATTCTTGTCATCACCAACTTGGCCAAGCCGACGATCAGCGTCTTTCTGGACCTAACCCCGCTCTCGATCAACAGCGGAGGTGAGGCTGGACTGCTGGGTCTAGCCTTCCATCCAGGGTATGCGACGAACGGGTATCTCTATGCGTTCTACAGTCTGAGTTCGCACGTCAGCTCTCAGGGCACAGGCCTGCACCAGCGAGTGGCTCGGTTTGAGGCCGTGCCGCCGGACGCCAACACGACAACTCTCGAAACCGAGCGACCTCTGTTCACTCAAATCGATCGAGCGAGCAATCATAACGGCGGGGACCTCCATTTCGGTCCAGACGGATACCTCTATGTGTCACTCGGAGATGAGGGCGACGGAAACGACAGCTTCAACAATTCCCAGCAGATCGACAAAAACTTCTTCAGCGGGATACTGCGACTGGACGTTGACAGCCTTCCAGAGAATCTCGTTCCGAATCCGCACCCCGCCCTCCTCGACGGCAATGTCCTGCCTTACCGCATCCCTGCGGACAATCCATGGGTTGGAGCCACCACCCTCAATGGTGTGGTTCTGAACCCGATCAAGGTTCGCAGTGAGTTTTTTGCGATCGGACTGCGAAATCCGTGGCGATTTTCGTTTGACCCCGTCACCGGATGGCTGTGGTGCGGCGATGTCGGCCAGGATGCGCGTGAGGAGATCGACGTGATCCAACGTGGCGGGAACTACGGATGGGCGTTTCGTGAAGCCTCGATCGCGGGCCCGAAGCCAAAGCAAGTGCCTGCGGGGACGGTTTCCCTTCCGCCGGTGTATGACTACCGGCATGGTTCCTCCGGCACGAACACCGGCAATTCCGTTACCGGAGGGCGTGTGTATCAAGGGTCGCGATTTCCTGATTTGCTCGGGCAGTATGTCTTTGGAGACTACGTCAGCGGCGGCATTTGGGCGTTTCGTTACGACGGATCCCAAGTCACTGGGTTCCGCCGATTGACGGAAAATCGAAACGTCTCAGCGTTTGGACGAGATCCCAGAAACGGGGACCTACTACTCGCAGACTTGGGTGCGAATAAAATCAAACGCCTGGATTCAACCGTTCCAGGGAGAGAGCCCGCACTTCCGTCGACCCTGGCCGATACCGGTGCATTTTCCGATCTGCTATCGCTGCAAGTCCAGCCCGGGATTGTTCCCTACGACGTCAACACTCCGTTCTGGTCGGACGGTGCCGAGAAGCGGCGCTGGTTCGTGCTCACGAACACAACATTTGCGTTTCGATTCAGCGCGAACTCGAACTGGTCTTTCCCTGCAGGAGCCGTCTGGATCAAGCATTTTGAGCTCGTGACCAATCAGATCACGGGCGACAAGCGTCGGTTGGAAACACGTTTCATCGTGAAGAATACCGCCGGAGTTTACGGAGTGACTTACCGTTGGGACGCGAGTGGCACGAACGCTACGCTGGTGCCAGATCAAGGGATCGAGGAAGAGATTCCCATAGTGACTGCAGACGGAGGATCTCGCATCCAGCGGTGGACTTTTCCGAGCCGCAGTGCCTGCTTAGCGTGTCATTCCGCGCTCTCTGGCGGCGTGCTTGGATTCAGAACCGCTCAATTGAATGGCGATCTAACCTATCCGAGTGGGATCCGAACGAACCAACTGCGCGCTTTGACCGA